>NZ_JABERS010000004.1:0-162048 GCF_013168745.1 Aeromonas sp. TW 6
GAGCAGTTCAAGTTACCCGCCCGCCGAGAACGAAGTTACCCAAGGTGCATCAAAGCCAAACCACAGAAGTATGCGACGAGAAAACCTAGTAAAAACAATGCCAGTCAGGCTTAACTGACTGGCATTACAGCCAAGGCTGCCTTTTTCATGGACGCATGACCACATCTCAGGCAGCGCTGTGCTGGCGCCCCTCCCTGTTCATCGCCCGCCACATCACCAGGACCAGCAGAGTGCTGCAAGTGGACAGAGCCAGCCAGACACCGGCCACTCCCCACAGGGAGGAGAAGCCCCACAGGAAACCGCCGATCAGCACCAACTTGCCGCCGGTGAGCAGGGAAGCGATGCGGGCCCGGTTGATGGCCTGGAAATAGGTGGCCCCCACCAGCAGCAAGCCTTCCATGGGCAGCCCCCAGAAGTAGAGCCAGATACCGAGGGTCGCCACCGGCAACAGGGCAGCATTGTCCCCCGCAAACAGATAAACCACTGCCTCCGGCCACAGATACAGCGGGATCATCCCGCACAGTGCCACCGCCATGGTCACTCCCAATGCCAGGTTGCGCACCCGCAGCACTCGCGACCAGTTGCCCGCCCCGGCATTGAAGCTGGCGATAGGCTGGATGCCCATGGCGATCCCCTCGAAGATGAGATAGAAGAAGGCCTCGCTGTAGCTGATGACCCCATAGGCGGCCACATGCAGCGAAGTGCCCACCGAGAGCAGCGCCTTGTTGTGCAGCGCTAGCACCACCGAGAGGTAGAGGTACATCAGAAAACTCGACACCCCGAGTCGCAATGTCTCCCCCATCAGCCGCCAGTCGGGCACCAGGGTATCCCAGCGAATGCGCAACTGGCTGCGGGGGGTAAAGAAGTGCCACAGGCACAGGCCCCCGGTGACCGCCTGGGAGAGCATGGTCGCGATGGCGGCCCCCGCCAGCCCCCAGGGGATCACCGCCATCAGCAGGTAGTCGAGCAGCACGTTGAGCACGCCGCCCCCCACCAGGACCCAGGTGGTGAGGCCGGGTCGCCCGTCGTTGCGCAGCAGGGCGGTAAAGGCCATGGAGAGCACCGCGAACACCCCGAGCCAGGCGTACCACTGCAGATAGGCGAAGCCTGCGTCGAAGATGACCCCCTGCGCCCCCATCCAGACAAGCATGGCCTTGCCGTAACGAATGCCAATGAAGGCGAGCAGCGCGGAAGCGATGAGCACCATCACCAGGGCATTGCCGACGATGTGGCGCGCCCTGGCCTGCTCCCCCTTGCCCAGATAGAAGGAGGCCAGCGACGAAGATCCCATGCCGATCAGGGCCCCCACCGCGTAGAGCACGGCGCAGATGGGGTACGCCAGCATCATGCCGGCCAGCCCGTCCTGGCCCAGGATATGGCCGACGAAGATGCCGTCTATGGTGACATAGATGCCGGTGACCAGCATGGCGGCCACCGTGGGGGTGACGTAACGCAAGAAGAGGCGGGAAAGGGGGGCCGTGCCCAGATCGACGGAGGACATAAATTGCTCAATGAAGGGGAACGGCCAGAATAATAGCCAAACAAGACCCGGATCACCCGTTATTTGTGCCGTGGATCAATCATCTTGAGGGCTTTACCCGCCCCGGCCCCTGCTTTAGGCTAGGGCGACTTCTCCTGAACGGAAACGTGCGCCATGTTGCAACGCCTGCTCTGTCTGATGCTCTGTCTGATGCTCTGTCTCAGCCTGTTCCCCTTCTCCGCTGTCCAGGCCGATGATGCCATCACTCAGGTAGAGGAGCTGCTGCAAAGCGTCCCCAAGACGGATACCCCGGAAAACCAGCAACTGCGGGAGAGCTACCAGCAGGCGCTGCAATATGCCCGGGATGCCCAGCGCTACCGGGAACAGGGCAAGGCCTACCAGCAGATCCTCATCGACTACCCCAAGGAGTCCGCCCGTCTCAAGGAGGGGCTGCACAACTATCAGCCCCAGTCCCGCCCGTCCCTCTCCTCCCTCAAGGAGGATGCCCTGCGCCAGGCCATCAGCCTGAGCAGCAACCGCCAGCTCAACCTGCGCAAGGAGCGTCAGGCGGTGACCGACAGCCTCAACCAGCTGGAGAGCACGGGCCAGGAGTATCACCAGCGGGTCGACGAGTTGCGCAAGCAGTTGCTCCAGACCCGCTCCCTGCTCGATCGCCTGAGCTTCAGCAACGAGTCGGACAGGTTGCAGGAGGCCCAGCGACTGGCCACCCGCCTCAAGGAGCAGAGCCTCTCCGACCGGATCCAGATGCTGGAGCTGGAGCAGCTCTCCGCCCAGCAGCGCAACGATCTGGGCAAGCTCAAGCTGCAGGAGCTCAACCTCGCCATCACCGACGAGGATGAGTGGCAGACCAGTCTGCTTGCCCAGCAGAACCAGCTGCGCCGGGACAAGACCGAGCAGGCCCTGGCCGAGAGTGAACGCCTGCGCCGCCAGCTCACCTCTGACCTCCCCCTCTTGCAGGAGCAGCAGCAGCAAAACCAGGCCCTCTCCCTCCAACTGGGGGCCCTCGAGGACCAGATTGAACGGGTGCAGGACGAGCAGCGGGGGGTGGACACCTCCCTCTCCGGGCTCAACGAGCTGGTCAATTCGGTGCGCGAACAGCTGGAGTGGTTGCAGATAAGCAACGCCTACGGCGAGAACCTGCGCAGCAAGCTGGCCGATCTGCCCGCCTACTTCCCGCTGGAGCGGCTGGAGTCAGCCATCGTCAAGGCGCGTATGGCCAAATACCAGTACGAGACCGAGCAGGATGCCCTGAAGGATCCGGTCCAGCTGCGCAACAGCCTGCTCAGTGGAGACGGCATCACCCTGGACAGGGCCCAGCGCGCCGTGCTGGACAACCTGCTCAAGGCGAGACGGCAACTGCTGACCCGGCTCAACGATGCCTCCGATACCCTCATTCAGGAGCAGACCCGCCTCAAGCTGCTCTACAGCCGCCAGAACAGCAAGATCGACGAGATCCGCGAACTCAGCGCCAGCCATCTGTTCTGGATGCCGGACGTGCGCCCCCTGAGCCCGGCGGTGCTGCTCGGCGTCCCGGCCGCCCTCGGCCTTGCCTTCAATCCGGCCAACTGGCTGCAACTGCCCAGGGCCATCGCCGAGAACAACCCCCTGAGCCTGACCCTGGCTGGCCTCGGGCTGCTGGGGCTGGCCTGGTGCTGGCTGAAACTGGCCCGCCACCTCATTCAATACAGCCAGTACATTGCCCCGCGCATCGGCAAGGTAACCCAGGACAAGTTCAGCCTCACCAGCCGGTTGCTGGTGCGCTCCGTGCTCGCCGCCCTGCCGCTGCCCGCCATGGTGCTCATGGTGCACGGCCTGCTGGACGGCGCCTGGCAATATCCCTTCGCGGTGGCGGTGGCCCGGGGCCTGGGTGAAATCTGGTTCCTGCTGCTGGCCCTGCTGGTGGCGCGCCACCTCACTCTGGAGAAGGGGATCCTCATCCTCCACTTCCGCTGGCAGAAGGAGCGGGTGCAGCGAGTATGGGGACAATTTCGTACCTTGCTGCTGGTGCTGATCCCGAGCTTCTTCGTGCAGGGCATGGCGAGCAGCTATCAGGAGCACGCCTTCTACGACTCCCTGGGACGCCTCGCCTTCATCATCGGGGCCCTCTGGCTGCTGCTCTTCTTTGCCCGCCTCAACCGGGAAAAACTGCCCCTCACCTGGGGTCAGGCAGACATGACCAAGCCCCATCTGCTGCACCACTTCATCTGGAACAGCCTGATGCTGGCCCCGCTGCTGGCGGTGCTGGGCGCCCTGTTCGGCTACTTCTACACCTCCCGCACCCTGCTGCGCCAGCTGGAGCTGAGCCTGCTGGCGGGGCTCGGCTGCCTGCTCGTCTACTATCTGGCCCACCGCTGGATGCTGATCCAGCGCCGCCGACTCGCCTTCGATCGCGCCAAGCAGAAGCGGGCCGAGATCCTGGCGCAGCGGGAGCGGGAAGAGGACGATCTCAGCTCCGAGATCCCCGATGTGGTGGAGGAGCCCGAGCTGGATCTGGATACCATCAGCGCTCAGTCCCTCGGCCTGGTGCGCACCCTGCTGATGCTGGGCTTCACCATGCTGGTGGTGGTGCAATGGTCGGATCTCAACTCGGCATTCAGCTTCCTCAGCAGCATCGAGGTGTGGCAGGTGAGCAGCAAGGTGGCCGGCATCGAGCAGCTCTCCGCCATCACCCTGCAGGATCTGATGCTGACCGTCTTCGCCTTCATCCTGACGGTGGTCACCGCCCGCAACCTGCCAGGGTTGATGGAGCTCACCCTGCTCCAGCATCTAAGCCTCTCCCCAGGCACCGGCTTCGCCCTCACCACGGTGAGCAAGTACCTGGTACTGCTGATTGGCGCCCTCACCGGCTTCTCCATGCTCGGCATCGACTGGTCCAAGACCCAGTGGCTGGTGGCAGCACTCTCTGTGGGGCTGGGCTTCGGCTTGCAGGAGATCTTCGCCAACTTCGTCTCCGGCCTCATCATCCTGTTCGAAAAACCGATCCGCCTGGGTGACACCGTCACCATCCGGGATCTCACCGGCACCGTCACCAAGATCAAGACCCGCGCCACCACCATAGTGGACTGGGACAGGAAGGAAATCATCGTCCCCAACAAGGCCTTCATCACCGAGCAATTCATCAACTGGTCCCTGTCCGATGCCATCACCCGGGTCCGCTTGCGCATTCGCATCGGCCTGACCCAGAATCCCAAGCAGGTACAGCAACTGCTGGAGCAGAGCGTGCGCGAGTCCACCCTGGTGCTGGATACGCCCGCCCCGGAGGTGTTCCTCATCGAGTTCACCGACTCGGCCCTCATCTACGAGATCCGGCTCTACGTCAACAACATGGATCACCGGATGCCCATTACGCACGAGGTACATTCCCTGATCCTGGAGAAACTCGGCCAGGTCGGCATGCATCTGCCACATCAGCAGATCGACATCCGGATGAGCCGGGGATGAAGCCCCCAAAGACGACAACAGGAGCCATCATGCAGATCATTGCCCATCGCGGTGCCAGCGGCCTGGCCCCGGAGAATACCCTCAAGGCGATGAGCCTGGCGCTGGATCTGGGTGCCAAAGCCATCGAGCTGGACGTGCAGTGGGCCGACGGAGAGCTCTGGGTCTTCCACGACCGGCGGCTGGAGCGCTGCACCAACGGCCAGGGTGTGCTGACCGGGCAATCCCGGGAGTACCTGGCGAGCCTGGATGCGGGGGACGGGGAGCGGATCCCGACCCTGTGGCAGGTGATGGCACTGGTGGCGGGGCGCTGCGAACTGCACATCGAGCTAAAGGGCGCCCACACCGCCGAGCCGGTGGCCGCCCTGACCCGTCGGGCCGAGGCCGAGCTTGGCTTTACCCAGGCGCACTGGGTCATCTCCTCCTTCCACCATCCCGAGCTGGCGCACTTTGCCAGTCTGAGGCCCGATCTGCGCCTCGGCGCCCTGACCGCCAGCCTGCCGCTGCACGGGGCCCGCTTCGCCGAAGAGCTGGGGGCCTGGTCCCTCAACTGCGACGTGGATTTTGTCGACCAGACCCTGGTGGCGGATGCCCATCGCCGGGGGCTCAAGATCCTGGTCTACACGGTCGACGAAGTGAGTGATGAGAGAGCCCTCGCCAGCATGGGTGTCGATGGCATCTTCACCAACCGGCCAGATCGATTCAGCTGAGTATCGGCGCGGCCTGGCGGGCCGTCGGGAGGTGAAAAAAGTCGAAAAATTGCTGTGCACCGGGATACATAAAGTCCACCGCCAGCCGATACAGAGTTGGCTCATAACAATAACAAACACCATGGATCTCAGACTGACGCTCACAAGGATGTAAACATGAACCTATCCATCAAGAACAAGCTGGTCCTCGCCATCGGGGCCATCATTCTGGTCATTACCGGCCTGCAGGTCTGGTACAACACCTCCCAGTTGCGCAGCGAGACACAGCGACTGATCTGGAGCTTCATCGACAACAGCTCGATCGCCAACGTCAAGGGGATCTCCCGCTGGCTCGACGCCCGCATCAATCTCGTCACCGCCACCAAGGAAGCCTTCGCCAAGGAAGACGAGCCCCTCAGCCACCTGGCCCAGTCCATGAATGCGGGCAACTTCGATCTCGTCTACGTGGGTACCAAGGATGGCCGGATGATCCAGAGCAAGCCCACCGATCTGCCGGCCGGCTATGACCCGCGCCAGCGCCCCTGGTACAAGGACGCCATGGCCGCCGGCAAGCTCGCCATCACGGCCCCTTACGCCGACATCACCACGGGCCAGCTCATCATCACCATCGCCGAGCCCTTCAGTCGCGGCAACACCGACGGCGTCATCGCCGGTGACGTCTCCATCGACGGTCTGGTGAAAGACGTGCTCGCCATGAACTCGGAAGGCACCTATGCCATTCTGGTGGACAGCAACGGCACCATCATCGCCCACCCGGACAAGGATCTGACCCTCAAACCCGCCACCGCCATCTCCCCGGAGCTGACGGCAGCCAAGGTCAACGAGCTGGCCCATGACAACACCATCTCCGAGATGGATATCAGCGGCAAGGCGAGCGTATTCGAACTCACCGAGATCCCCAACACCAACTGGTATTTCGGCATCGTGGTGGACGAAGCGGTCGCCTACCAGTCCGTCTCCCGCATGGTCACCTCCGCCCTCATTCAGGGATTGCTGACCATCCTCATCGTGGCGGGCTTCTCCTATGTCGCCATCAACGGCTCCCTGGCGCCGCTGAAAACCCTGGGCGAGGCAATTGCCGATCTCTCCCGCGGCAACGGCGATCTCACCCGTCGCATCAAGATCGAGCGTGAAGACGAGGTCGGTACCGTCGCCAAGCACGTCAACACCTTCATCGAGCGCATCCACGTCATGGTGCAGGACATCTCCAACTCCTCCACCCAGCTCAACCAGCAGGCCAGGTCTTCCCACGACATGGCGGAGAAATCCAACCAGGGGCTGGCCCGCCAGCAAAACGAGATCTCCCAGATTGCGACCGCAGTGCACGAGATGTCCGCCACCGCCGTCGAAGTGGCCAGCAATGCCGAGCAGACCGCGGAAGCGGCCCGCAGCTCCTCCAGCAGTTGCGAGCACGGCAAGCAGGTGATTGCCCGCAACCAGCGCTCCATCACGGATCTGGCCACCCAGGTCAAGCAGGCCTCCGGCATCATTCAGGAACTGGAGAAGAACGCCCAGGAGATCAACACCATCCTCTCCACCATCCAGGGCATCGCCGAGCAGACCAACCTGCTGGCGCTCAACGCCGCCATCGAGGCCGCCCGGGCTGGCGAGCAGGGACGCGGCTTTGCCGTGGTGGCCGACGAGGTGCGGGTGCTTTCCCAGCGCACCCACAGCTCCACCGTCGAGATCCGCAGCATGATCGAGACCCTGCAGCGCAACACCCAGGGCGCCGTCAGTACCATGCACGAGGGCCAGCTGCTGGCCCAGAACAGCGTGGAAGATGCCAACGATGCGACCCAGGCGCTGGAGCAGATCACCACCTCCATCAACCAGATCTCCGACATGGCGACCCAGATCTCCAGCGCCGCCGAGGAACAGCGTGCCGTCACCGACGAAGTTAGCCGCAACATCCAGGCGGTCAAGGATGTCTCGGACGAGCTGGCAGTGGATGCGGACAGCTCCCGCAATCTGTCGGCCCAGCTTAAAAATATTTCAGGTGAATTGAATAATCAGGTCGGCATGTTCCGCATCTGATCGACCATGGGAAGAAAGGGGCCGTTCAGGCCCCTTTTTTTTATAAACCCTTTTTGTTTCAACGGTTATAATCCCCTTTCGAGACCCTCAACCCTGTGATCGACATCTCCTTTTGCCCATGTGTGGGAGACGGGCCCAGTCTGTCATGGCTATATTCGCATTACTTTTTTGATGCCTAACCTCGATATGTCATCGTGATAATAGTTATCATTAAACTGTTTTGATAAAAAACTTAAAAACTTTATGGGTAATACCCAAAAAGAGAGGCATTTCTCATTTTTTTGAAAGAAAACTACGTATAATCTTGGAGTTAAAATCACCAGAGTAGCGAGTACGGCTGATCCAGATCACTGATGGATGGCGATAATGACGGCATTTTCATCCAAGGAATGGGGTGGTTGTAATAAAAATCACCGTTGCCAAGCACTAAAACAAAGCAGTTTGACTTGCATCAAGCCTGAATTTTTTTCATAGAGCAAAATCGTGCCCAGCAAATCTATCCCTAAGGAGGCAGATGTGGATATTATCAAGACCGATGTTGCCATCATCGGTGCCGGTGGCGGTGGCCTTCGTGCCGCAATCGCCATTGCAGAAGCCCACCCGGAGCTGGAAATCGCCCTGATTTCCAAGGTCTATCCGATGCGCAGCCATACCGTGGCCGCCGAAGGTGGCGCCGCAGGCGTCGTCCGTGATGACGACTCCCTGGAAAACCACTTCAACGACACCGTCTCCGGTGGTGACTGGTTGTGTGAGCAGGACGTAGTCGAGTACTTCGTCAACAACGCCACCAACGAGATGATCCAGCTGGAGCACTGGGGTTGCCCCTGGAGCCGCAAACCGGACGGCAAGGCCAACGTGCGCCGTTTCGGCGGGATGAAGATCCCCCGCACCTGGTTCGCCGCCGACAAGTCCGGCTTCCACATCCTGCACACCCTGTTCCAGACCTCCATCAAGTACCCGACCATCAAGCGCTTCGACGAGCACTTCTGTCTGGATCTCATCGTGGAAGATGGCCGAGTCCAGGGTGTCGTCACCTTTGACATCCAGAACGGCATCACCCGCTTCATCCAGGCCAAGTCCGTGGTGCTGGCCACCGGCGGCGCAGGTCGTGTCTATCGCTACAACACCAACGGCGGCATCGTCACCGGGGACGGCATGGCCCTGGCCTACCGCCACGGCGTACCGCTGCGGGACATGGAGTTCGTCCAGTATCACCCGACCGGTCTGCCGGGCACCGGCATCCTGATGACCGAAGGTTGTCGTGGTGAGGGTGGCATCCTGCTCAACAAGGATGGCTATCGCTACCTGCAAGATTACGGTCTGGGCCCGGAAACCCCGGTCGGCCAGCCGAAGAACAAGCACATGGAGCTGGGTCCGCGCGACCGTCTCTCCCAGGCCTTCTGGCAGGAGCAGCAAAAAGGCCGCGTGATCCAGGGCCCCATGGGCGACGTGGTTCACCTTGACCTGCGCCACCTTGGCGAGAAGTACCTGAAAGAGCGTCTGCCCTTCATCTGCGAACTGGCCAAGGCCTACGTGGGTGTGGATCCGGTAAAAGAGCCGATTCCGGTACGTCCGACCGCCCACTACACCATGGGTGGCATCGAAACCGACGGCAAGTGCGCCACTCGTCTGGCCGGTCTCTATGCCGCTGGCGAATGTGCCTCCGTCGGTCTGCACGGCGCCAACCGTCTGGGTTCCAACTCCCTGTCCGAGATCGTGGTCTTCGGCAAGGTGGCCGGTGAGCAGGCAGCCGAGTTTGCCGCCACCCAGCAACACGGCAACACCCAGGCGCTGGTCGCCAAGGCCGAGGCGCTCATCAAGCAGCACCTCTCCCTTCTGGACATCGACGGCACCGAAAACCCGGCGGATATCCGCAACGAACTGGGCATGTCCATGGAAGCCGGTGTCGGTATCTACCGTACCGAAGAGCTGATGCAGGGCACCATCGACAAGATCAACGAGCTGAAAGCCCGTTACAAGAAGATCAAGATCAACGACAAGTCCTCGGTCTTCAACACCGACCTGCTGTACGCCATCGAGCTGGGCTACATGCTGGACGTGGCGGAAGCCATGGCGCACTCCGCCATCAACCGCAAAGAGTCCCGCGGTTCCCACCAGCGTCTGGACGGTTACGAGGAGCGCGATGACGTCAACTTCCTCAAGCACACTCTCTCCTTCTACAACGGCGAAGGGGCCCCGACCATCGACTATTCCGATGTGAAGATCACTAAATCCCAACCGGCCAAGCGCGTGTACGGTTCCGAGGGTGAGAAACAAGACGAGGCTAAGAAGAATGGCTGAGATGATCGAAATTGAAATCCTGCGCTACCGTCCCGAGCAGGATAACGAGCCCTGGATGCAGACCTTCCAGGTGCCCTACCTCAAAGAGATGTCCCTGCTGGATGCGCTGCAATACATCAAGGATCATCTGGACTCTACCTTGAGCTTCCGCTGGTCCTGCCGGATGGCGATCTGCGGCTCCTGCGGCATGATGGTCAACGGCATTCCGAAACTCGGTTGCAAGACCTTCCTGCGGGACTACCTGCCGGGCAAGATGACTATCGAGCCGCTCAACAACTTCCCCATCGAGCGCGATCTGGTGGTCGACATGTCCGACTTCATCGAGAAGCTGGAGAGCATCAAGCCCTACATCATCCCGTCCGAGCCGCGCAGCCTGTGCGATGGCGAGTACACCCAGACGCCGGCTGACATGGCGAAGTATCACCAGTTCTCCATGTGCATCAACTGCGGTCTGTGCTACGCGGCCTGCCCGCAATATGGCATCAACAAGAAGTTCACCGGTCCGGCGGCCCTGGCACTGGCCTACCGCTACAACGCCGACAACCGCGACAGCGCGTCCAGGGAGCGGATGAAGATCATCAGCCAGGACGAGGGCGTCTGGGGCTGTACCTTCGTGGGCTACTGCTCCGAAGTGTGCCCGAAGGGCGTGGATCCGGCCGCCGCCATCCAGCTTGGCAAGGTCGAGAGCGCCAAGGACTACATGATCGCCATGTTCAAGCCGGATTGAGACCAGGAGTGAGACCATGAACAACACTGAGAGCAAACGTAAGCCCTACGTGCGCGAGATGAAGAAAGACTGGTGGCTGAAGAATGCCTTCTACACCGGCTACATGATCCGCGAAGGCACCAGCATTTTCGTCTCCATCTACGCCGTGGTGCTGATGTGGGGTCTGATGCGCCTGGTCCAGGGTCAGGAGGCGTTCAACGGCTGGCTGGAATCCCTGCAGAGCCCGGTCGCCATCCTGTTCCACGTCGTCGCCCTGGCAGCCTGCCTGTTCCACGCCAAGACCTGGTTCGCACTGGCCCCGAAAGCCATGCGCATCTTCCGTGGTGAAGACCTGGTGCCGGAGAAGCCGATCGTCATCGCCCAGTATCTGGCGCTGGCGGTGGTATCCCTGCTTGTCCTGATCATCGTGGCCTGAGGAGAAAACCCTGAAACGTTCTGACGAACCCGGTTATTGGAGCCAGCCTGGCCCCGGACCCCGTGCGTCAGCAAGGTTGCCACGATATCGCTATTAATCCTGATTTGAGGAAAAAGCATGAGACGTTCTGACGAGCCAATATACTGGGGTCTGTTTGGTGCCGGTGGCATGGTGGTTGCCATGCTGCTGCCGGTGATTGTCCTAATTACCGGTCTGCTGGTGCCCATGGGCATCATGGACGTGGAGACCATGAGCTACGAGCGCGTGCTCGCCTTCGCCAGCTCCTGGTGGGGGGCCTGCATCCTGCTGGCCATCATCGCCCTGCCCATCTGGCACGGCATGCACCGCATCTACCACGGCCTGCATGATCTGGGGATCCACACCACCAAGCTGCACCACTATGTGTTCTATGGCTTCGCCTTCCTGGTGTCCGCCATCACCGTCGGCCTGCTGATGGTGCTGGTGCTCCAGTAAGCACATCCTGACTGCATAACAAACCGGGCCCAGTGCCCGGTTTTTTTATGACCATCTTCCGCGGTTCATCTCCATCCGGCAGCTGGCCTGCGCACTCGTTCGGCATCCGTCACCAGAGTCGCGGTGCCGGTTCACGACCGTTTTCCGCGTAGTAGAGCGACGGCAGAAACTGCGCCAGATAGCTGAACTCGCTGTAGCAGTGGCGCATCAGGTTGAAACCTACCTCGTCCGGCACCTCGTCAAACGGATTGGCGCAGGCCTTGCCCAGCAGAAAACGACTGCGCAGCACACAGCCATAGGGGGTATCGCGCGCCAGGTGCAGCATCTCGCCATCCAGTGGCGCCCCCTGCTCATCCAGCGCCACCTCGTCGCCAAAGCCGATACGGGCGCAGATGGCGGCAGAGAGAGCCTGCGTCTCCCGCGCCTCGTGTAGCGATTGCGGGGCGAACACCTCTTCGGCACCGTGGAACTTGAGGCGAGCTGCCACCGGCGGCAGCTCGGCAAGCCACTCCACCGCCTCTATGCTGGCTCCCACGAAGCGCTCCCCTTTTTTCCAGTGATGATCCCAGCCCCGGTGCTCGACATGATCGTGGGGGTGCCACCACCTGATGTGCTGGGTCGTCTCGAAGAAGGTGAACCACCAATCCAGCATGCGCCCCTTGCAGCCGTGCAGATCGGTGCGGATGGCGACCGTCAGCAGGCCGTCGGTGCTGCGGGTCAGGCCCATTTCCAGGCGAAGGGGTTGCGGACTGAGCAACTCGTTGATGTCATTGACGCCCCAGGGGGCAAACAAGGCAGAAGGATACATGATATGACTCCCATAAATTTAGGAAACGAAGTTCGCTTCTTAAATTGCGCTATGCCTGTATGCTGGGTCTGTCAATGCTTTCCAGGAGCCCATCATGTCGCACCAGAACGATGAAGAAACACGCTCACGAGGCCGTCCGGTCACCCCGGAAGCCGACCTTCGCTCCGCCCTCGCCGAGGCGACGCTGACTTTGTTGCTCAAGGGGGGCTACAACGCTGCGACCGTGGATGCGGTGGCCAAAGAGGCGGGGGTTGCCAAGAAGACCCTCTACCGCTTCGCCGCCAATCGCGACGAGCTGGTAGCGCAGGCGGTGCGCAGCTGGACCGATGCCTTTCAACCGGCCTTCGAGCAGGATGCAACCCACCCCGAGGTACTGGGAGAGATGCTGGTGCAGGGCTTGCAAGCCATTGCCAGCCAGGTGCTGAGCGCACCGGCGGTGGGCATGTTCCGACTGCTGCAGCATGAGTTCGCGGGGCGCGATGCCCTGCTGGCGGCCTATCAGGAGAACGGCATTGCCCGCGGCAGAGCGACGCTGGCGGCGTGGCTACAGCGCCAGCAGCAACTGGGCTGGCTGCGCGAGCTGGACACCGCCCAAACCAGCGACCTGCTGCTGGCGATGACCATGGCGGAGCCGCTGCGCCAGATGGCGCTCGGCTTGCTGGCGCCGGGCAGCGACATCCGCGCGCGCATCGCCGCCGCCGTAGCCCTGGTCCTGCCCGGCTTGATGCGAGGGTAGGCGTCCTTCCTCAGCGTGCCACCTCCTGCCATTGAGCCAACAAGGGAGCAGGAACGTTGCCATAACGCACCAGCGGGGTCTGGTGCCACTGCGCCAGCTTCTGGATGGCCTTGCCCAGATCCTGGGCCAGGGTCCGGGTCACCCTGATCCCGTCTTCCAGATAGAGGCTCTTGACCTCAAACACCCCCTCCTTGCGATGGGCCTTGGCGTCCATCCTGCCCACCAGCTTGCCGCGATGCAGCAACGGCAGCACGAAATAACCGTACTGGCGCTTGGGGGCCGGGGTATAGCACTCGATGCGATAGTCAAAACCAAACAACTCACTGGCCCGCTTGCGATCCCACACCAGCGGGTCAAAGGGCGAGAGCACGGCGGTGTGGCTCGCCTTGAGGGAGCCCGCCTGGGCCCGGACCAGTTCATCGGCCAGGGAGGCGTGAACGAAGGCTCCGTGCTGCCACCCCTCCACTCGTACCGGCAACAGCTCCCCCTCGTCCGCCAGCTGGTGGAGCAGGGCGTCGTATTTCCCCCGTTTAAGGCGATAGTAATCCGCCACCCAGCCGGTCTTGACCAGCCCCAGCGCCCGGCAACTGGCTCGCACCATGTCCCGCCGGGCGAGATCAGGACTCGGCAGATCCCGCTCGTCATTCCACTCCGGCATGACCCGCTCGGCGAGATCGTAGACACGCTGGAAATTGCGCCGTTCGCGCACCATCAGCTGGCCTGCGGTAAACAGCACCTCCAGGTGGCGCTTTTCGGGCTTCCAGTCCCACCAGCCGTTGCCCTTGCCCCCCTTGCGCTCGAAGTCTGCCGCCCGCACCGGGCCATCCTGGCGAATGCGCTCCACTATCTGCGCGATCTCGCCGCCGTGGGTCTTGAGACACTGGGCGGAGAACTTCCAGCCCATGGCGGCGGGATCCAGCATGCGATGGCGCAGCAGCCGGTAATCTTCCCGGGGGACGAAACAGGCCTCGTGGGCCCAGTATTCGAAGAGGTCACCATCAGCCAGCAGTTGTTCCAGCCAGCGCGGATCGTAATGGCCGAGACGGCTGAACAGCACCAGATAGGGGCTGCGGGCCACCACGGAGATGGTGTCTATCTGCAGCAACGCCATGCGTCTGATGCAGGCAAGCAGATCGGCGGGGGTTGCTCTGGCGCGGCGCGGGGTCAGCAGCCCCTGAGCCGCCAGTTGCAGGTGGCAAACGTCTTGCAATGAGAGGTGGGGGATCGACATGGAGATAGGGGCATCCGTTCCTGGGGTTCAGGCCACCAGCATGCCCAACTCATGGCCAAATGAAAACGCCCGGCTCAGGGTTTGGTGAACACCGCCACATCCGCATGAGGAAACTCGACCTCTGCCTGCCAGCGGACCGCCAGGGCACGGAATGAGGCCTCGGCGAAGAAGACGATATGGGTGGGATCGTGGCGATAGCGCCAGGTCTTGAAGCGATCGTCCCCCAGTACCCGCTGGGTCTGCAACACCAGCACCCCGCCGGGCTTGAGGCAGCCCCAGAGCGTGTCCAGCACGGCGCGGGGGGTGGCGATGTGCTCTATCACCTCGGTGCTGGTGATGAAGTCGTATTGCCTTGTCAGGCACTCTGGGTCGTCGGCATAGAACTTGTCGTAGCCCGCCATCTCGAAGCCCGCCTCCCGCCCCATGGCGATGAGGGCAGGCCCGGGGCCGCAGCCAAAATCGAGGCCGCTGGCAGGAAGCGACACCCGGGCCAGCACCTCGCCAAAGGCACGCATCAGAAAGGCCCGGTAGCGGGGATCGTCCACCCGGTTGTCGTGCCCGTCATAGACCGCCTTCTCGGCCCCCTCGTCCAGGTGGTCCGCCTCGTCCATCCAGACCAGCTCGCACGCCAGGCAGCGGTAATAGCCCTTGCCCGCCACCGGCAGGGCATGGTGCCGAGGGGAGAGACACAGGGGACAGTGAACAGGGGATGACATGGCAGCTCCTCGGGTGGCGACAGCGGGGCAGATTGCCTGCCACGCCCGCTGCTGGCAACTGTTTTGTCTGGAGCCCCCATCGACCCCCGTTCACCCCCCGCCAGTTTTTTTCGTCTTTTTTTGCGCCTTAAGGGTTTCTTAAGTTTGCCCTTTTACTCTCATCCCATCGCAAAAGAAGGAGCCAACCATGACCATCGAGATCCAAGCCCCCTACCGGCTGATCCTGGCCGAATCCCCGCAGCAGGTCATGGCGCTGCAAACCTATATCCAGGCCGCCTATACCCTCGAGTTCAACGCCCGCATTCCCCATTTTCTGCCCTGCCTGCTCGGGCTCTACCGGGCAGATGGCGTGCTGGTCGGTGCCTGCGGCCTTAACCAGGCCTGCCATGGCGAGCACGAGCAACCGCTCTATCTGGAGCAATATCTGGAGCAGCCTGTCGAGGCCGCCATCGAGACCCGTCTCGGGGTCCGTCCGGCCCGCCACCGCATCATCGAAGTGGGCAATCTTGCCTGCAGCGAACCGGGTCACGCCCGCCTGATGTTTGCCGCGCTGTGCCGTCTGCTGTGTGACAACGCCCTGGACTACGTGGTGTTCACCGGCACCGCCAAGCTGCGCAACAGCTTTACCCGCCTGCGTCTCAACCCGGTGGAGCTGGCCCCCGCCCAGGCCCATCAGGTGGGAGAGGATGCCAGCGCCTGGGGCGAATACTACCGCTGCCAGCCCAAGGTGATGGCAGGCGACATCAACCAGGGGCGCGAGGTACTCGCACAGAGCAGCCTGCTGCTCAACCTGCTGGGGCCCATGCCCCGCCTTTTTAACCATGCCGACATCGACAGGAGGTGCGCACAATGACGCTGTTCGACACCATCGCCCACCATGCCAGCCAGACCCCGCACCAGCCTGCGCTGCTAGGCAGCCAGGGTGAGCTGGATTACCAGAGCCTGTGGCAGCAGATCCAGCAACTGGCAGGCGTGCTGCAAGGGGCCGGCATCCGCCGCCTGGCCCTGCAACTCGACAACGGCCTGCCCTGGGCACTGATCGATCTCGCCTGCACCTGGGCCGGCATCGTGGTCATCCCGGTTCCCCACTTCTTCAGTCCGGCGCAGCAGACGTGGCTGCTGGAAAGCAGCGGAGCAGACGCCCTGGTCGGCCCGGAGCACCAGGGGTGGCAGTCCGCCTCACCCCTCGTGCTCATTGCAGGCAGGCCCGATGAGCAGGCCGTGCCCCTGTGGCGCCGCATCCCGGCCCGCCTCCCCGAGCTGCCGGCGGGCACCGCCAAGATCACCTATACCTCTGGCACCACGGGGCAACCCAAGGGCGTCTGCCTGTCGCTGGAACAGATGACGGCGGTCTGCGGATCCCTTGCCCTGCGGGTGGCACCTGCCCGGGTTGAGAAGCACCTGACCCTGCTGCCCCTCACCACCTTGCTGGAGAACCTGACCGGCTTGTATGTACCGCTGCTGACCGGCGCCTGCAGCCGCATCCCCTCCCTGGGGGAACTCGGCTTCTCGGGCTCCAGCAAGCTGGATCCTGCGGCCCTAGCCCATGCACTGCTGCGCTGGCCCAGCCACAGCCTGGTGCTGGTACCCGAGTTGCTGCGCCTGCTGCTGGCTCTGTGCCTCAATACCCCTGCCCTGGCGACACAGCTCGGCACCCTGCGCTTCGTCGCCGTGGGCGGCGGCAAGGTCGCCCCCGAACTCATCGCTCACGCCCGTGCGGCGGGGCTGCCGGTCTACGAGGGATACGGTCTCTCAGAATGCGGCTCCGTGGTCGCCCTGAACGGCCCCCACGGGGATCGTCCCGGCAGCGTCGGCCTGCCTCTGCCCCACTGCCAGGTGACGATCGCCGCAGACGGCGAAGTCATGGTCAGCGGCAGCGCCATGCTGGGCTACCTGGGAGAAGAGGGCGAGACGGGCAGCCAGATCGCCACAGGGGATCTGGGTCGGATCGACGAGGAGGGCTATCTCCATATCACGGGGCGCAAGAAGAACGTGCAGATCACCGCCTTTGGCCGCAACTTCTCCCCGGAGTGGGTGGAAGCCCAGGCCCAGCTCTGCCCGGCCATCGCCCGCATCGTCATCTTCGGTGACGGTCAGCCCGCCAACGTGGCCCTTATCCAGCCGCTGCCGGGCAGCCAGTCCCAATTGCCAGAGCAGATTGCCCGGCTCAACCAGCAGTTGCCCGATTACGCCCGCATCCATCACTGGTTGCCGGTCGCCCTGGATCAGCTCCCTGGCCTGCTGACGGCCAACGGGCGCCCCCGTCGCAATGAGATTTATCACCATTTTTCCCGGCAGATCAGCCAATGCCTCACAGGAGAGACCTCATGAGTTTCTATCAGACCCTGCAACAAGCCACCGCCGGCGAGCGCGAGCGCCTGTTCAATGCTCCCATCATCGAGGCCTGCCGCCGTGGCGACATCAGCCGGGAGACCTACCTCGCCTTCCTGGCACAGGCCTATTACCACGTGCGCCACACGGTGCAGCTCCTGATGGCTACCGGCGGCAGGCTGGGGCAGGAGTACGAGTGGGTGCGCGGCGCCATCCGCGAGTACATCGACGAGGAGTACGGCCACCAGGAGTGGATCCTCAATGACATCCGCGCCTGCGGCGGCGATGCCGAGGCGGTGCGCCACGGCCGGCCCGGGCTCCCCATCGAGCTGATGGTGGCCTTCCTCTACGACCAGATCCAGCGCGGCAACCCCATGGGCTTCTTCGGCATGGTGCAGGTGCTGGAAGGCACCAGCGTCGCCATCGCCCTGACCGTCGCCGACCAGCTCAAGAGCGGTCTGGGTCTGCCGCCCCAGGCCATGAGCTACCTGAGCTCCCACGGGGCCCTGGACCAGGAGCACCTCAAGTTCTTCGAATCCCTGATGAACCGGGTGGAAGATGCCGCCGATCAGGCCGCCATCATTCACGCCGCCAAGGTGGTCTACCGCCTCTATGGCGACATGCTCTATCAGCTCACGGGATCATGCCAATGAAGCTTGAAGGCAAACGCATACTGCTGACTGGCGCCAGTGGCGGCATTGGTGAAGCCCTGGCCCATGAACTGGCGGCCCAGGGTGCCCATCTGCTGCTGCACGGTCGTCGGGCCAGCGCCCTGGAGCGCCTGCGCCGGGAGCTGCCTCATCCGGATCGCCACCAGACGGTGACGGCCGATCTCGGCTCTCCCCATGAGCGGGCGCAGCTGCTGCAACACCCGGCCCTGGACGAGGGGCTGGACGTGCTCATCAACAGTGCGGGCTGCAACCAGTTCGCCTGGCTGGAAGATCAGAGCAGCGAGCAGGTGACACGCCAGTTGCTGCTCAACGTCGAGGCGCCCATCCAGCTCACCCGGGCCCTGCTGCCCCGGCTGCGCAAGCCCGCCATCATCATGAACATCGGCTCCAGCCTCGGGGCCATCGGTTTTGCCGGCTACAGCGTCTATTGCGCCAGCAAGTTCGCCATGCGCGGCTTCAGCGAGTCCCTGGGGCGGGAGCTGGAGGGAACCGGCATCAAGGTGCTGCACTTTGCCCCCCGCGCCACCCGCACCCACCTCAACTCCGAGGCGGCCTATGCCATGAATGCCGAGCTCGGCACCCGGACCGACAGCCCACAGGACGTGGCCGAGGAGGCCGTCATCGCCCTGTGCAACGAGACACGCCGCCGCTGGCTCGGCTGGCCGGAAAAGCTCTTTGTGCGGCTCAACGGCCTGCTGCCCGCCTTGGTGGACATGGCCCTGGCCAAGCAGCGCCCGATCATCGAGCGCCACGCCCGCCGCACCGCCTCCCCTGCCCCCGATCACAGGAGCGATCCCGCCTGTGCGACAAACGAGAAGGAACATTGAGATGAAGCACACCACTTTCCGTCCCCGATTTGGTCACGGCCCCCTGTTGCTCGTCCTGGGAGGCCTGCTGGCAAGCGGTCTGGCACAGGCCGCCGATGCCCTGCCCACCATTCAGCAGGAGTGGGCCCACTGCCAGTACCAGCAGACCGGCAACGCCAAGGAGAGCTGCCTGGAGAGCCTGAGTGCCAAGGCCGATGAGGCGAGCGCCAAGGAGGCATTTCGCACCGATCTGCTGATCTGGTCCGCCATCGTCAAGAGCACCTGGGCGGGGGCCAAGGGCGGCCTCGGCGCCCTTGGTCTGGTGAAGGAGGCCAAGGCCAAGCTCGAGATCGCCATCAAGCAGGATCCCAAGGCGCTGGAAGGCTCGGCCTACACCAGCCTGGGCTCCCTCTACTACCAGGTACCGGGCTGGCCGGTGGGCTTTGGTGACGACGAGAAGGCGGAGAAGCTGCTCAAGCAGGCGCTGGCCATCAATCCCACCGGCATCGACCCCAACTTCTTCTACGGCGACTTCCTGCTGGATCAGGGTGACAAGGCACAGGCGAAGGTCTATCTGGACAAGGCCCTGGCCGCCCCGGCGCGCCCTGGCCGCGAGGTGGCGGACGAGGGCCGCAGAATGGAAATTCGCGAGCGTCTCGCCAAGCTGTAAACACAAGCAGCACAGTGTGCTATTTCAACTCTGCCCACCAGCTTGCATACTGGTGGGCAGTGTCGTTTGAGGGAGAGAACAATGCGGATCCTGTTGGTGGAAGATGATGTGATGCTGGGAGACGGCATGGTGGATGCCCTGCGCAGCAGCGGCTACACGGTGGACTGGCTCCAGCAGGGGATGCCGGCCCTCTCGGCACTCAAGAGCGAGGAGTTTGCCGCCCTTGTCCTGGATCTCAACCTGCCGGACATCGACGGCATCAGCCTGCTGCGCAAGTTGCGCCGGGAGGGGCAGACCCTGCCCGTGCTCATCCTGACCGCCCGTGATGCCCTGGACGACCGGGTACTGGGGCTGGATGCAGGCTCCGACGACTACATGGTCAAACCCTTCGCCCTGCAGGAGCTCAACGCCCGGCTGCGCGCCCTGGTGCGGCGCAGCAAGGGGCAGGCCCAGGCGGTGCTGGAGTACGGGGAGCTGCAGCTCTTCCCCGCGTCACAACAGGTCACCTATCGGGGCGAACCGGTCAAGCTCACCCCCCATGAGTACAAGCTGTTGCAGGAGCTCATCACCCAGAGCGGCCGGGTATTGAGCCGGGATCAACTGCAACAGAGCCTCTACGGCTGGGACGAGGGGGCAGAGAGCAACGCGGTGGAGGTGCACATTCACCACCTGCGCAAGAAATTCTTCCCCGAGCTCATCCGCAACATTCGCGGCGTCGGTTACATCGTGCCCCAGCTCGACGTCCAGGGCGCAAGAGGAGCCTCCGCCCCATGAGCCGTGTCCGTTCCATCCGCCGTTTCCTGCTCTCCGGCATCCTGGCCCTGGTCAGCCTCAGCCTCGCCATCAGCGGCCTTATCGGCTACCTGCAGGCCAACCACGAAATGGAAGAGCTGTTTGATGCCCGTCTCGCCCAGTCCGCCCGCATCACCAACCAGCTGCTCGACCGCTATCTGAAACAGCGCGGCGATCTGCCGAGCAACGGCGCCATCTATCAGGAGTGGGAGCAGGCCGTGCCGAACGCCCCCCACCAGGAGCCGAGCGGCTTCGGCCAGATCGGACAGGACAACGAGTTCACCCCCTATGGCCACGAGTTCGAGCGCAACCTCACCTTCCAGCTGACCGACGGCGAGGGCAACATACTGCTGCGCTCCCCCAGCGCGCCGCGCCAGCTGTTCGGCAAGCCGGAGCTGGGCTTTGGCGCCGTGCACCGCGACGGCCACGACTGGCGCACCTTCACCCTCTACAACGAGGATGAGCAGACCTGGCTCATCGTGGCGGAGCGGGATGACGAACGCAGCGAGCTGGCCAGCAAGATGGCCACCCTCACCATGCTGCCCCTCTTCATCACCCTGCCCTTCCTGCTCGGTCTGCTGTGGTGGCTGATCACCCGGGGACTGTCACCGCTGCACCAGCTGGCGCAAGCCATCGGCGAGCGTCATCCCGCCAACCTGAGCCCCCTCAATCTCGCCATCAAGGCCGAGGAGCTGACGCCGCTGGTGGGGGAGATCAACCGGCTGATGCACGCCCTCGCAGACACCCTGGATCGGGAGAAACAGTTCACCAACGAGGCCGCCCACGAGCTGCGCACGCCCCTCGCGGTGCTGCGCATCCACAGCGAGAACGCCATGACGGCCGAGGATGATCAGAGCCGGGAGCAGGCCCTGCGCAAGATGCTCCTGGCCCTCGATCGCAGCGACCGGCTTATCCGCCAGTTGCTGACCCAGGCCCGCATCGACAACCAGCAGAGCCCGGCCCTCACCGCCCTTCCCTTGTTCCCCTTGTTGCAGGGCACCCTGGCGACCCTGGCCCCCATCGCCCTGAAAAAGGATCAGCAGCTGTCCCTGGAGGGCGCCGAACAGGTGCAGGTAATGGGACAGGCGATGTTGCTGGAGCTGATGTTCGGCAACCTCATCGACAATGCGCTGCGCTACACCCAGGTGGGCGGCGAGGTCGCCGTGGTGGTGAGCCAGGTGGGCAACCGGATCCGGGTGGATGTGCGGGACAACGGCCCCGGCATCCCCACCGCCGCCCTCTCCCGGTTGTGCGAGCGCTTCTTCCGGGTCAATCCCCAGCAGGGGGATGGCGTGGGCCTTGGCATGGCCATCGTTTCGCGCATCGCCCAGCTTCACGGAGCGGATCTCGACATCCACAATCGGCCTGAAGGGGGGCTCGAAGTGAGCGTGCTGCTGCCCGCCTCGCGCCAGGCATGAGGGGTCAGCCTTTGCGCACGCCATGAAAAACGGGGGCCAGGCCCCCGTTTTTCATGGCACCACCACCCTAGTCGCAGGTGGGCTGTACCGTGAAGGTCCGGCTCGAATCCACCGGTCCCAGCTCCGCCAGCAGACGGCGCCCCAGCAGCACCGGGTAGATCATCTTGCTGCGATCCCGCAGGGTGAACCACTCCTTGTAGACCTGGTCCCCAACGCAGACGGACATGGTCACCGTCGGGCGCTCCTCCATGCCGCCCGCCCCGCGCACCGTCACGCTGCGCTCCACCGGTCGCTCCACGCTCCGGCGCACCACCTTGTCGGTATTGGCATCGGTCAGCACCAGGTTGAAGCGCACCCAGGGCTTGCCATCCTTCTTGAAATGCTTCAGGTCGCGGGCATCCAGCGACGAAGTGAGGGCACCGGTATCGAGCTTCATCTTGACCGCCACCCCGTAGGGCATCAGCACCCCCTTCTCGATCCAGCCATAGCTGGTCTGGGCCGCCATCGCGCTGCCGCACAGCGCCCACATCATGGCCGCCGCCACCATTCTCTTGCCCATCTTGCTCTCTCGCCTTGTCAGTCTTGCGCCCAGATGTATCACAGCCAACTGCCGGGTCAACCGGATTCTGGCGCGCAGGGGAGCAGGCTCTGGACGCGGTGCCAACAGGCGACAATCCATGCCGGGCACGGCGCGTGAGTGGGGAGTGCAGCAGGAAAACGAGGGGAGAACAGGGTGCTGGATGACGCTGGCGGCCATCCTCAGGTTGTGACGCCAAAGGCTACCACAGCGGTGTGTGAATTATCAGTCTTGTTCTGACGGGATTTTTGCCTACACTGCTGTAAACCGGAGGGCCTGAAAACCACCGGTTTTTTTGCGCCTGCCGAAAAGTTGCCACTGCAAAGTGACCTCTCACACAAGGCTCAATAAGGAATTCGCAATGCGTATCGAAGAAGACTTGAAGCTCGGTTTCAAGGATGTCCTGTTTCGCCCCAAGCGCTCTACTCTCAAGAGCCGTTCCCAAGTCAGCCTGACCCGCCAGTTCACCTTCAAGCACACCCAGACCCGATGGCAGGGCGTGCCCGTCATCGCCGCCAACATGGATACCGTCGGCAGCTTCGCCATGGCGCGTACCCTGGCCAGCTTCGAGATGATGACGGCGGTGCACAAGCACTACAGCCTTGCGCAGTGGCAAACCTTCGTCAATGAGACCGACCCGGCCCTGCTGGGCCACGTAATGGTCTCCACCGGCACCTCGGAGGAGGACTTCACCAAGACCCGCCAGATCCTCGCGATGTCCAGCGCCCTGCGCTTCATCTGCGTGGACGTGGCCAACGGCTACTCCCAGCACTTCGTCGAGTTTTTGCGCAAGATCCGCGAGGCCTGCCCGAACCACGTCATCCTGGCGGGCAACGTGGTGACCGGCGAGATGGTGGAGGAGCTCATCCTCTCCGGCGCCGACATCGTCAAGGTGGGCATAGGCCCGGGTTCGGTCTGCACCACCCGGGTCAAGACCGGGGTCGGCTACCCGCAGCTCTCCGCCATCATCGAGTGTGCCGATGCGGCCCACGGCCTGGGTGGCCAGATCGTCGGTGACGGCGGCTGCACCTGCCCGGGGGATGTGGCCAAAGCGTTTGGCGGCGGCGCCGACTTCGTGATGCTGGGAGGCATGCTCGCCGCTCACGAAGAGTGCGGCGGTGAAATCGTCGAGGTCGATGGCGAGCCCTTCATGAAGTTCTACGGCATGAGCTCGGCCAGCGCCATGGACAAGCACGCTGGCGGCGTCGCCGAGTATCGCGCCTCCGAAGGCAAAACCGTGCTGCTGCCCTACCGCGGCCCGGTAGAGAATACGGTGCGCGACATCCTGGGCGGGGTGCGATCCACCTGCACCTATGTGGGGGCCAGCCAGCTGAAAGAGCTCACCAAACGCACCACCTTCATCCGGGTGCGCGAGCAGGAGAACAACGTCTACGGCAAGGAGTAAGTCCCTCCTTCGGCCCCGAGCCGACCGTTAGAAGCCAGCCAACCGGTGTGCTACCCTGCGCACCGGTTTTTTTGCATCTGGGATCCCGCGCCATGACAAGCCCTCTCCCCCCCTTCGACTGGGACATCTTCTGCTGCGTCGTCGACAACTTCGGTGACATCGGCGTCACCTGGCGACTCGCCCGCCAGCTCAAACAGGAAGGCGTGCTCCCGGCGCAGAAGAGTGAGGTGCAGGTGCGGCTCTGGGTGGACGATCTGGTTAGCTTCGCCCGCATCTGCCCGGCGCTCGACCCCGCACAGGACGGTCAGTGGGTCGATGGCATCTATGTCCAGCACTGGCACGAGCGCCTCCCCGCCGACATGACCCCGGCCAGGGTGGTCATCGAGGCGTTTGCCTGCGAGCTGCCCGCCCCCTTTATCGAACGCATGGCCGAGCAGACCACGCCCCCCTGCTGGATCAACCTCGAATACCTCTCGGCCGAGAGCTGGGTCGAGGATTGCCATGGCCTCGCCTCGCCCCAGCAGGTCGGCAGCCGGCGCCTCGACAAGTACTTCTTCTTCCCGGGTTTCACGCAGAAAACCGGCGGCTTGCTGTGCGAGCACGGCCTCATCGTCGAGCGCGAGCGCTGGCAGCAGGATGAAGCGGGACTGACCGCCTACTGGGCCAGCCTCGGCCTGCCACCCCAACGAGAAGACGAGCTGCGGGTCAGCCTCTTTACCTACGAGAGCGAGGTGCTCAGGAGCCTGGTCGAGGGCTGGCGCCAGAGCGTCACCCCCGTCACCCTGCTGCTGCCGCTGGGGCGCTCCCTCGACGACGTGCTCATCGGCGCAGGGCTGGCAGCGGCCATCCCCGGTGCCCGGGCCGGAGATCTGCTCCAGGCGGGCAACCTCACCATCAAGCTGCTGCCGATGACCGATCAGAGGGGTTACGATCGCCTGCTGTGGAGCTGCGATCTCAACCTGGTGCGCGGGGAGGACTCCTTCGTGCGGGCCCAGTGGGCGGGGCGCCCCTTCCTCTGGCATATCTACCAGCAGGAAGAGGATGCCCACATGGTCAAGCTGGACGGTTTTCTCGACCACTACCTCTCCCCCTTGCCAGCGCCGGCCGGTCAGTGGCTGCGCCGCTTCAACCATGCCCTCAACCGGGGGGAGCATACGGGTGAACTCTGGGCACAATGGCCTCAATACGCGGCCATATGGCAGCAACATGGGCGCACCTGGCCACAGAGGCTGCTGGCGGACGGGGATCTCGTCACGAGGTTGGTGAAATTTTTAGAAAGCCGTATATAATCTGGCAGTTTTTATCCGTCCGTTTCACGAACAGGAATTTTTTACATGAAAACCGCACAGGAAATCCGCGCTGGTAACGTAGTCATGATCGGCACCGAGCCGATGGTGGTCCAGAAGGCTGAATTCAACAAATCCGGCCGTAACTCCGCCGTGGTCAAGATGAAGCTGAAGGGTCTGCTGAACGGCAGCGCCACCGAGACCGTCTTCAAGGCCGACGACAAGCTGGAAGTCGTTCAGCTGGAGCGTAAAGAGTGCACCTACTCCTACTACTCCGACCCGCTGTATGTCTTCATGGACACCGAGTACAACCAGTACGACGTCGAGAAAGACAACCTGGGTGATGCCCTGAACTACCTGGTAGACGGCATGGAAGACCTCTGCGAAGTGACTTTCTACAACGAGAAAGCCATCTCCGTAGAACTGCCGACCACCATCGTGCGTGAAGTCGAGTACACCGAGCCGGCCGCCCGTGGCGACACCTCCGGTAAAGTGACCAAGCCTGCCCGCCTGAAGGGCACCTCCTACGAGCTGGCCGTTGCCGCCTTCGTGGAGATCGGTGACAAGATCGAAATCGACACCCGTACCGGTGAATTCAAGCGTCGCGTCAACTAAGTTGACCCCTTGATGTGATTGCAAAAAAAGCGAGCCCAGGCTCGCTTTTTTATTGGCTGGCACCTCACGGCCAGCCTGATGAGAAGCCGTGCCCCTAGCGGCGATGGGCCAGTGCCCGCACCAGCCTGTCCCCCACCCCCTGTACCAGTTGCACCAGCAGCAGCAACATGACCACGGTCCCTGCCATCACCTTGTCATCAAAGCGCTGGTAGCCGTAGCGGATCGCCAGATCACCGAGCCCGCCGCCACCGACCACCCCTGCCATGGAGGAGAAGCCAATGAGCATCACCACCGTCAGGGTGAGTCCGGCCAGCAGCGCCGGCAAGGCCTCGGGCAGCAGCGCCTTGACGACCACGTGCCAGCCGCTGCCCCCCATGGCCAGCACGGCTTCGACGCGCCCCTTGTCCACCTCATCGAGGGCGCTCTCCACCACCCGGGCAAAGAAGGGGAAGGCCCCCAGGGTAATGGGAACGATGGCGGCGGTGCTGCCCAGTGAGGTGCCGACCACCAGCCGGGTCAGGGGGATCAGGGCGATCAGGAGCACCACGAAGGGGAGCGACCGCCCTATGTTGATACCGATCCCCAGCACCATGTTGAGACGGGGCAAGGGCAGCACGCCCCCGGGACGGGTCACCACCAGCAGCACCCCGGTCGGCAGCCCCAGCAGCAGGGTGAAGACGGCTGCCACTCCCACCATGTAGAGCGTTTCAAGCGACCCCTGATACATCAGTTCGAGCAAGGCATCGACACTCAGGCGACTCTGCATAAACGCACCTCCTCTGTGACTCCGTGACGCGCCATGAAACGTCGCAGGATCTCGGGATCCGGCAACAGGGCCTGCCGCACGCGGGAGTCGGGGTTGGCCAGCAGGGTGCCCAGAGCGCCGCTTTCCACCAGCTGACCCCGTTCAAGCAATGCCGCGTGATCGCAGATGGCCCTGACCACCTCCAGCTCGTGGGTGATGAGTACTATGGTGATCCCGAGGCGGCGGTTGATGTCGGCAAGCAGCGCCAGCACCGACTCCGTGGTCTCCGGATCCAGGGCACTGGTCGCCTCGTCACAGAGCAAGTGGCGCGGATTGGCGGCCAGGGCGCGGGCGATGCCCACTCGCTGCTTCTGCCCTCCCGACAACTGGGAGGGAAAGGCGCGACGGTGCTCGCCAAGCCCCACCAGTTCCAGCAGCTCGCTGACCCGGGCCGCCCGCTCCCGGCGCGCCACTCCGGCGATTTCCAGCGGGACCGCCACGTTCTCCTCCACGCTGCGGGCGTGCAGCAGATTGAAGTGCTGGAAAATCATGCCGGTCCCCTGACGGTGGCGGCGCAAGGCCGCCCCCTCCAGGGCCGTGATGTCGCGGCCATCGAACAGGATGCGGCCCCGGCTTGGCCGCTCCAGCAGATTGAGGCAACGAATGAGCGTGCTCTTGCCCGCGCCGCTGCGCCCGAGAATGCCGTAGATGGCCCCATCCGGAATCTCGAGCGACACCCCCTCCAGAGCGGGTTGCCCGTGCCCCGGGTACTGCTTGCCGAGCCCCTCCAGCACTATCATGACTGCCGCCCGGCCACCGGGATCACCGACCCCTTGTAGCTCTTGCGAATGAAGTCGGCGATCGCCCTGGACTCCAGATCCCGCGCCAACTGGCGGATCCGCGGATCATCCTTGAGCGCCGGGGTGGTCACCAGGATGTTGGCGTAGGGATTGTTCTGGGCGCTCTCCAGCCCCAGGGCATCGCGAGCAGGCTCCAGCCCCGCCTCCAGGGCATAGTTGCCATTGATCACCGCCAGATCCACGTCGTCAAGGGAGCGCGGCAGCTGCGGCGCCTCGATCTCCAGGATCTTGAGCGCCTTGGGGTTGGTGGCGATATCGTGCACCGTCGCCAGATCCCGCGCCGGATCTTCATGGCCGGCCTTGAGGGTGATGAGCCCCTCGTGCTGCAACAGATAGAGGGCCCGGCTCAGGTTGGTGACATTGTTGGGCAGGGCTATCACCGCCTTTTCCGGTACCTCCTTCAAGTGCTTGAACTTCTTCGAATAGATGCCAAGAGGCTCCACGTGTACGGTCGCGGCCACCACCAGCTCGGTGCCGAGCGCCTTCTCCTGATCCCGCAGGTAAGGGACGTGCTGGAAGTAGTTGGCATCCACATCACCCGCCACCAACAGGGCATTGGCATTGATGCCGCCGCTGAGCTCGATCACCTGCAGATCCAGCGAAGGGTCCTGGCGTTTCACCTCGCCGAGGATATCCGCATGGGGCAGTGGATCCGCGGCAACCCGCAGCGCCTGGGCTGCCTGGGCGGAGAGAGAGAGTCCGAGGGCCAATACCAGGCCGCTCAGGGAAAACAGTCCGTGCTTGTTCATCTTGTGCTCCTTGCCATGCAATCAATGGGTGGTTTCGCCGACCGCCAGCGCCCGGGGCGCCGGCAACAGATCGGCATGGTGGCGCAATGCCACGTCAGGGTGGGAACGCAGCCGCCCCTTGAGGTAGTTCCAGCCCACCTCCCGCAGCAGCGGATTGTGCGGGTCGGTGGCAGGCCCCCTGGCTTCACGGGCCAGTGCCTCGGGCAGCGGATAGACGGGCACCACAGCGTCGAGCTGGGCCCCCAGGAAGAAGGCGATGGAGAGACGCTCCTGCCCCGGCGCCGACGGCACCACCCGGTGCACGGTCGCACGCAGGTAGCCGTTGCTGGCGAGCTCCAGCAGCTCACCGATGTTGACCACGAAGGTGCCAGGGAGCGGGAGCGCGTCGATCCAGTGATCCGGCGCCACCTCCACCTGCAGGCCGGGCTGGTCATCCTGCAGCAGGAAGCTCAGGAAGCCCGAATCCTTGTGGGGACCGACCCCCTGGGTGGCGCCCCGCTCACCGGGATAGCGGATCAGCTTGATATGTTCGTTGGGACGCTCTCCGTGCAGGGCATCGAAGGCATCTGGCGACAGTGCGAGCGCCTCGGCAAAAGCCCCGAGCAGGGTACGGGACATGCGGGTCATCTGCCCACGCCAGCGCGTCAGCACGGGTTGCAGTGTCGGCAGCGCCTCCGGCCACTGATTCGGCCCCTGCAACCGCCACCAGGGTGGGTCGCCCGCCGCGCGCGGCAAGGCTGGGCGATCGGCACCGATATCAAACTGCTCTCGCCAGTCGGGTTGACCCCGGGTCAGCTCCGCCCCCGGTCGGTTGTAGCCACGAAAATGGGGAGAGTGGATCATGGCGACCTGCTGCTTGGCCGCCAGAGGCAGCGCAAAGAAGGCCCGCGACAGCTGCTGCACCTCCTGTTGCAGCTCGGGATCGATGCCGTGGCCGGTCAGGTAGAAAAATCCCGTCTCTCTCGCGGCATCGCGCAACGATGCCAGAAAATCGGCCCGGGCGTCGGGCGAGGCATCCAGCTGCCTCAGGTCGAGGATGGGCAAGTGAACCAAGGTGCTCATGGCGATAACGCTCCCTGTCGATGGAAAGTGAGGGTGAACCTCTCGTTCTGACGAGACAGGGGGGGAGAATTCTCCGCCTGCGGCCAGTGACGACATGCCCCGGCCCCCTGTCTGCCTGCCCTTACTGAACCATGTATGGGTCACAGGATGGAACAATCAAAACCGGGAATGCTTTGCCATTTGGAACAATCCCGGGCCCGTGCCCGGCCCGCCGGTCAGACCCTCTTCGCCACCGCCGATGCCGATGTGCCCCCTTGCCCTAAAGAAACCCCCGGCGAGGCCGCTATGAGGGAGTGCTGGAGGATCCCCCATGACATTTCGCCCCTATCTGCTGCTGACCCTGCTTGCTTTTGCCGCCCACGGCGCCGGGCAGGCACCGTCAGGCGCCGCCCCGGATCCAGCCCCCCTGGTTCCCCCCGACTACTGGCAGAGCAGCGACTGGCAGGGAATACCCGACAGCACCAGGGTGGACAAGCAACAGGTACTGTTTGCCAAGCACGACAGCGACAACTACGTGGGTCTGGTTATCCTGCTGCCCGACTGGCAGCGCAGCGGCCAGCTGTGGCAACTGACCCGGGAGCTGGGGCGCCTCGGTTTCGATACCCTGCTGCTGCTCCCCTCGCCGCAGCAGACCGAGCTCGACCCCGCCGCCGAGAAGAAACAGCAGGTCATCGACGATTTTCGCAAGCAGTTTGCCTCCCGCATCAGCAAGCTGGGGGATGCCAAGCTGCAGGAGGGGGGCTTCAAGCTGCTGCTGGCCCAGGGTACCAGCGCCGCCTGGGCCGCCAACCTCATCGCCAGCGAACAGTTGCCCGCCCCCGATGCCCTGGTGCTGCTCGACGGCTTCTTCCCCAACCAGCTGAGCAACCAGACCCTCGCCAAGCAGATAGCCCAGGGCAGCATCCCTACCCTGGATCTCTATCAGGAGGAGGGAGGACGCTGGCCCCTGCTGGCGGCCGAAGCCCGCAGAAGCGAGAGCCGCCGCAGCCACAAGCTCAACTACCGCCCCTATGCCCTGATGGATCTGGAGGAGACGCCGGGGCGCATCCAGGGCTGGCTGACGCACCTGGGCTGGATCTGAGTCCCTCCGAGGCACAGCCACCCGCCTTTACCTTCCCCATCGGACTTGGCCCGATGCCACCGCGCTGGTCAGCCGCCCTCCATGTTTGGCATCATGTCCGAACCAATGGCAGGAGGCTTCATGCAGCAAATCGTGTTTCTCGACAGCGACACCCTGGACACCGGCATCAATCTGCGCCGCCCCGATTTTCCCCATCACTGGCAAAGCTACCCGACCACGGCACCGGATCAGGTGGTGGAGCGGCTCAAGTGCGCCAGCATCGCCATCATCAACAAGGTGCGCATCGGGGCCGATGAACTGGCCCAGCTGCCCGAACTGCGCCTGATCGCCCTGGCCGCCACCGGCAGCGACAACCTGGATCTGGAGGCGTGCCGCGCCGCCAATGTCGCCGTGTGCAATATCCGCAACTACTCGGGCCCTTCCGTCCCCGAGCACGCCATGGCCCTGATGCTCGCCCTGTCGCGCAACCTGTTCGCCTGGCGCCAGTCCCTGCTGGAGGGGCGCTGGCAACAAAGCGGCCAGTTCTGCTTCTTCGACCACCCCATCACGGATCTGCATGGCAAGCGCCTCGGGATCATCGGCAAGGGAACCCTGGGACAGGCACTGGGACAGCGGGCCAGCGCCATCGGGATGGAGGTTTACTATGCCCAGAGCCAGGTCGGCTCCCCGGGGGATGACGACAGACTGCCCCTGGATGCCCTGCTGCAAAGTTCGGATGTGATCAGCCTGCACTGCCCGCTCACCCCCTACACCCGCCATCTCATCGGGGAGCGGGAGCTGGCCCTGATGAAACCGGGCGCCCTGCTCATCAACGTGGGCCGTGGCGGCCTGGTGGACGAGCAGGCGCTGCTCGAAGCCCTCGGCAACGGCCGTCTGGGGGGCGCCGGCTTCGATGTGGCAAGCGTCGAGCCGCCGCCTCCGGATCACCCCCTGATGCAGGCCCTGCGTTACCCCAATTTCATCCTGACTCCCCACGTGGCCTGGGCCAGCGAAGAGTCGATGCAGCGCCTCGCGGATCAGCTCATCGACAACATCAACGCCTTCTCCCTTGGCAGGCGCCAGCACCGGCTGGTGTAAGAGGCCGCTCGCCGCCCCTTACGGGCCGGCAGCGGGATCAAAAAAAGGGGCCAAAGGCCCCTTTTTGTCGGTCAGCTTGCCGAGGCATCAGTCGTCATGCCATCTGTGCTTGCGGTGCTTTTTGTGTTTCTTGTGGTGCTTGTGATAGCGCCTGTCATCGTAATAGCGATCGCCGCGGCTCTCGTGACCATCCCCGGTCCTGGCTCCGATGGCGGAGCCACCGGCACCACCGATACCGGCGCCGATCAGCTGGCCCGTACTGCCACCGACGCTCTTGCCGATGGCTGCCCCGCCCAGGGCACCGACGGCGCCGCCGAGCGCAGCTTCGTTCTTGTTGCCCCTATTGGCCGTGGCCGCACCACCGGCCGCGCCCCCCAGGGCTGCCCCCACCAGGGCGCCGGTGTCGCCACCCAGCTCCTTGCCGATCATGGTGCCCGCCACCCCGCCGGCTCCGCCGCCGAGAATGGTATTGAGGGTCTCGGATGCCTGCACCTGTCCTGTGCCCAACAGCAACGCCCCCAGCAGCGCCAGTGCGCTCATGCCAAACGGTTTCATTTTCATGGGGTACTCCTGTCAAACCTGATGATTGATTATTTTTCCCTGCACTATACAAAGCCCCCTGACCTGCGCCACTGCCGCAAGGGGCACCTCACGGCCAGCCCTCCCTGTCTCCGGTTCGCGACACAATGCAAGAAAGCAGGCTAACCACCTGAAACCACATCAAAAAAAAAGGTCACACGAGAAATCATCCCCGTCATGACCTTTTTCTAGGCCCAAAGGCCCTTTTTTGCAGCGATCACCGTCAGACAGATACTGTCACAACCTCCCCGTCAACGGGCGACGACGCCGCCAGATGCCAGCAATCCCGCCCCTGGTGCTTGCTCTCGTACAGGCAGGCATCCGCCCGCTCGAGCAGCGTCAGGGCATCATCCGGATAGCGCGCTCCGCCAGCGCTCAGGGTGATGGCGTCGGCGAACTCCCGCCATTTCAGGGCCTTCACCCGACCGAGCAGGTGGGTCAGGCGACATTCCACCTCCGCCTGCTCCCAGGGCAGCAAGGCCGCAAATTCATCGCCCCCGATGCGGTAGACCTGCTCATCCCCCAGGGTTCTCGCCATGATGGTGGCCACCCGAAACAGCACCGCATCCCCCACACCGTGTCCCCAGCTGTCGTTGACGCGCTTGAAGTTGTCCACATCGAACAGCACCAGCCAGTAGGGCCTCCCCGCCTTCTCCAGCCCGGCCCGCTGCTGATCGAAGGCTCGCCGGTTCAGGATGCCGGTGAGAGGGTCGTGGAGCAGGGCATCCTGCCCTTGCAGCAGGCTGTTTCGCACCTGTTCTATCTCCCCCAGGCTGCCGTGCACGAACCAGGTTCGCTGACGCCGCTGGATCTCCTTTCGCGCCTCATCCTGGATGAGGCCGCTTAGCGAGCCCTGCACCAGCGCCTGCTCCTGGCGAAAGATCCGCACCAGAAACCACAGGCTGCACAGCCAGATGCAGAGCAATGCCAGGGCGGGCAGCACCACCATCAACAGGGTGTCTTGCAGGTTTTCATGAAAATGGGAGGGGGGGAGATAGACGTTGAGATCCCACTCCATCCCCTCCAGAGCGTGTTGCAGGTGGCGACCTGCCCAGAACCCGTCCAGGCCGACCGCCTGCGTCTCCCGCTCGAGACGGAGCGGCAACAGCGACAAATTGTGCCCCACCACCAGCTTGCCGCCCTTGCGCTCGGTGATGTAGAGGGCCACCGGATCCTCACCCACCGCCCGGTGCAACGCCCCCTGCAAGGCGCTGAACGACATGTCCACCATCAGCAGCCCAAGCAGTTGCCCCTCATCATCCTTGACCCGCTTGATGAGGGTCAGTACCTCTCCGGCCGAATCGAACTCCGGGTAGGGACCGAACCAGACGAGATCATCACCCTCGCCGGACAGGGTCTGGTACCAGGGCTGCGCCTGTGCCCGGTAGCCCTCCGGTTGCTGCCAGTCGGGATAGCCGTCGAGCCGATGGGTGCGCGCATTGTAGAAATAGAGGAAGTGGGCGTCGTACTTGAACTGATGGGCAATGGGCCAGATGGGATTGATGGCCGATGCCCCGGCAGCGATGGCCTGCTTGTCCAAGGACGCCTCCAGCACGCCAAGCTGGCGGCGGTTGTCCTGCGCCATGTCCTGGAACAGGGTGGCGTCGAGGGCGGCCAGCATGTGACCGTAACCCGCCACCGTCTTGTCGATGCTGCTCAGGTAGCTGGCTGCCGCCAGCAACAGGGTGGCGATCAGCACCAGCCCTCCCAGGAGAAGCGACAGCGGAGTCAGTATGTAATAGCGTTCCTTGATCAGCGCCGCCGTCATGCCACCCTCTATAAAATGTCATATTTTATGAATTTTATAGATTAAAAATCTGCAAAAGATATTGATTGAAGTCATTAACATCCACTGCTAATGATAAAAAAGATATCAAGGTGTCTCGCGGCCATATTCACATCCGTCATGTGAATATCCATAAAAAGTAGAAACAGTCATTACTCGTCGTTGACGGTTTATTGCCCGCAAGGTGTTATAGTCGATGACTCGAGAAATCGGAGCCAGATGACCTTTGTCGGCAACGCTGGCGGTGATGATTCATCAACCAAGGAGATGTTATGAGCAGTCCGTTTATCGAACAGATCAAAGCACGTCGTACCATCTATGCCCTGGGCAACCGGGTGACCCACTCCGAGGCCCAGCTGACCGCCCTCATCAAGGATGCCGTCAAGCACAGCCCCTCTTCGTTCAACTCCCAGAGTTCCCGTGCCGTCATCCTGTTCGGCGAGCAGCACCACAAGCTGTGGGACATCGTCAAGGCGGAGCTCAAGAAGATAGTGCCGCCGGAGGCCTATCCCCAGAGTGAAGCCAAGATCAACGGCAGCTTCCGCGCCGGGGCTGGCACCGTGCTCTTCTTCGAAGACACCGCCGTCATCGAGGATCTTCAGCAGAAATTCGCTCTCTATGCCGACAACTTCCCCATCTGGTCCGAACATGCCACCGGGATCGCCCAGTTCGCGGTCTGGACCACCCTGGCCCAGGAGGGCATCGGCGCCTCCCTGCAACACTACAACCCGCTCATCGACGATGCGGTGCGCAAGGAGTGGGACCTGCCCGCCAGCTGGCTGCTCCGTGCCCAGATGCCTTTTGGCAGCATAGAGCAACCTGCCGGCGACAAGACCTTCATCGACGACGACGTGCGTTTCCGGGTCTTCAAGTAAGCCTTCACGCCCCCTCCACCAGGGGGCGTTTTCATCTCGCACTCGTTCACCCTTGTCACGTGCCAGCCATACTCTGAGCAAACCCTCTCTTGTCAGGAGGTCCCCATGGGGGACATCGCACGCCAACGTACCTCATGCACATTGACGCCCTTGTCCGCTCTGTTGTGTGTCGCCGCCCTGTTACTGCTGTTCTCGCTGATCGGCATCTTCACCCGCCCCCCCAACCTGCTGGCGGCCTTCTGGCCTGCCAATGCGGTCCTGCTCGGCTGCATGGTGCGCTATCCACGCCTGGCCACCCCGGCGGGCTGGGCCGGCGGCATACTGGGCTTTTTTCTCGCCGCCCTCTTCACCGGCGAGCCCCTGTTCAAAACCATCCTGCTGACCTGCGGCAACCTGGCCGGCATCGGCGTCGGGTATCTGCTGATGCATCGGCTCGCGCCTGCCGACAAGCTCCTCAGGCGCCCCACCTCCCTCGTGCTCCTGCTGCGAAACACCCTGGCCGCCTCCCTCGCCGCCGGCGTGGTCGGCGCCATCATCAATCCCATCCTGTCTCTGGGCCCCCCGCTCTACGGGCTGGGCTTCTGGTTTGCCAGCGAGCTGGTGAACTACATGACCATACTGCCGGTGCTCCTGACACTGCCTCCCCATGACAGCGTGCCCCCCTGGCGTACCCTCCTCTACCGCACCGAGTTCTCCTGGACCAGATTGATGCCGCTGCTGAGCCTGGTGGCCTCCCTGCTGCTCACCCTGCTCATCGAGGGGCCGGGATCCATCGCCTTCCCGGTACCGGCACTGCTCTGGTGCGCAGTCACCTACTCCGTCTTCGCCACCAGCCTGCTGACCCTGGGTTACAGCACCCTGATCCTGATCGCCCTCTCAAACGGCCACCTCGTCATCAATCACGATGTCCAGACCCAGTACTGGATGTTCTCCGTCCGGATAGGGGTCATGCTGATCGCTCTCACCCCCCTGACTGCCGCCAGCATCATGGCGGCCCGCAACAGCCTGCTACGGGAGATGAAACACCTGGCCCACCACGATCACCTGACCGGTGCGCTGAACCGGGCCGGCTTCTGGTCGGCCGCCAATGAACTGCTCCAGCACCTCACGGTGCAGCGCTACCCTGTGGCGATCTGCATGCTGGACATCGATCATTTCAAACGCATCAATGATCGTCACGGTCACGAAGAGGGGGACAACCAGTTGAGCGGCTTCGCGGCCCGGGTGCGCGACCAGCTTCGACCGGGGGACCTCTTCTGTCGCCTGGGGGGAGAGGAATTCGTGGCCATCTTGCCCGGCCTCAGCGAGGAGCAGGCCATGGCGGTGGCCGAGCGGCTGCGAAAAATCGTCGCGCAGCCAGGGGAAGAAAATGGAGCCGAGCCCGCCGTCTGCATCACGGTCAGCATCGGTATCGCCTCCCAGAGAGAGGGCCCCTTCAATCTGGACGAGCTGCTCTCTCGCGCCGATCAGGCGCTCTATCTGGCCAAGCACAATGGCCGCAACCGGGTGGAACGCTACTCGGCCGAGCAGGCTTCCCCCAGCGTCGGGCAATCTTGCGGCACCTGAATGGCATGGCTCTTGTCGTCATCATCCGGCCTCTGCCGGCTGCGGGGCGGGCAGATGAAGATGGAGCCCGTCCGATGCCACCTCGATCTCGATCCCGCGCCAGTCCCGCAGCCAGCCCTTGAGCCTGTCGTCATACCGCCTTGTTCCCCCCATCTGCACCACCTGGCAACCCGCCTGCAGGGCGCTGGCGATGCCCGCTGGCGCATCCTCGAACACCAGGCAATCGGCCGGAGCCAGTCCCAACCGGCTGGCAGCCAGCAAATAAGGCTCGGGATCCGGCTTGCCCCGTACCACATCCCCGGCGCACACCAGGAGACGGGGCAGCGGCAATCCGGCGTGCAGCAGCCGGTGCTCTGCCACCCTCCGGCTTGCGGAGGTCACCAGCGCCCAGCGCGTCGGCGGCAGCTGTTCGAGCAGTCGCCGGGCACCGTCCAGGGGCATCGGCGCCGCAGCGTATTCCATCTCCAGATCGTCGAGCAGGGCCACCTCCACCGCCATGTCCAGCTGGGGAGCCAGGGCCCCTATCACCTCCCGTGAGCGCACGCCGTGACACATGGCGAGCACGGGAGCGGGATCCAGCCCATGGTGCTGACACCAGCGCCGCCACACGACTTCCACGTCGCCGGTGGAGTGGACCAAGGTCCCGTCCATGTCCAGCAGCAGGGCTGCGGCCCTCACGCGCACCGCGCTCACAGGGCTCTCCCCGCCAGCGCATCGGCGAAGACCTGCCGCTGGGCAGCGACCTCGTAACAGGCGAGCGCCTGCTCCGCATTGCTGGCCCACACCGGCAAGGGGGCGACGACGAACCCCTGCTGCAACAGGCTGGTCAGCAGCTCCCCGGTCTCCGGTGCGGCCAGCGGCTGAGCCATCACCAGGCTCCCCTTGATCAAGAACAGATAGCGTTCGCTCGACATGACATGACTCCTTGTGGCTGTACAGCGGGCAAGCAGGCCCGTTTCGAGACCATTAGAACAAGGAGATTAGATAATTTATAATCAATAAATCGCCACATTGGATAACCAAATGGAATGAGATTCGACCTGAGACAATTGCAGGCCTTCGTCATGCTGGCCGAGAGTGCCAACTACCGGGAGGCGGCCAGCCGGCTTTTTGTGACACAACCGGCCCTGACCAAGCAGATCCAGGGGCTGGAGCAGGCCCTCGGCAGCACCCTGTTCAACCGGGGCCGCCACGGGGCCGAGCTGACCGCCATCGGCCTACAGTTGCTGCCCCAGGCCAGGGCTCTGGTGGATCACGGCAAGGGATTCGAGCGGCATGCCCTGGCGTTGGCAAGCGGTGCCGCCGGACGCCTCAACATCGGGTTCGGGCTCTCCAGCTTCGCACTGGCCCCTTCCCTGGTGGCCCGTTTCAAACAGCAGGCCCCCGACGTGCTGGTTCACCTGCGGGACACCACCTCCGCCATCCAGCAGGAGCACTTGCTGGCGGGTCGGCTGCAACTGGGCTTCATGCGACGGCCTGATGCGCCGCAGCTGAGGGAACACAGGTTGCTGACGGACAGACTGGTGCTGGCCGTCCCCACCCGGGTGGCAGGGCCGGACTTCGACCTGGAGCGGGCGCTGATCCGCGATCCCTTGCTGCAGATGGTGGGCCATCGCTGCCCGGGTCTCAGCCAGCAGATCGCCCGCTTTCTCGGCGCCAACCGGCTGACCGGTCTCATTCAGGAGGCGGAAGACATCCAGACCCTGGTGGCCCTGGTGGCCGCCGGTATCGGCAACGCCATCCTGCCGCGCAGCGTGGGGTTCATCGCGGGCAAGGAGGTCACCCTCTACCCCCTCTCCGGCCCCTGGTCGGAATGGGAAATCAGCCTGGTGTGGAACCCGGAATTTGCCGATCCCATTCGGGATCGCTTCCTCGCCATGGTGAGAGAAACGCACCCCGAGCCCGCATGAGATGCATGAGATGCATGAGATGCCTGCAGGAGAGGATGGCCGGGCTCAGTCCCGCTCCGCCAGCTCCGCGACCTTGATGATCTCGGCAATGCGACCGAGCATGCGCAGGGAAGCCTGGTGTTCTGCGGCATCCGCCGCCGCGCAGGCATCCTCCAGGATGGTGATGGCGTAGTCCCGATCGTGGCCATCCCGCACCGCCCCCTGAATGGCCCAGCTGGTGCTCACGCCGCACACATAGAGATGCTCGATGCGATTGGCCCGTAGCGCAGGCTCCAGCGCCGTGCCGTAGAAGGGGCTGACCCTGGGTTTGGTCAGCACCAGATCCCCGGGTTGCACATCGAGATCCGGGTGAAAGTCGGTGCCGCTGTCCGCCAGGGAGAGGGCCCCGAACTGCCGGGCACGGCCAAACATGGGGGAGCCCTTGGGTTGCAGCAGATAGCCCTCGTCAAACCCCACCTTGATGAGCACCACCAGCCAGCCGTGAGCGCGGGCATGAGCGAGCGCCTGGTTGGCGTGCGCAATGGCGTCCTGCTCGATCACCTGGGCCGCCGAGGCGGCGATGCGCCCGTCCGGGTGGGCGATGTCGTTGATGAAATCGATCACCAGCAATGCCTTGTTCATGGTGTGCTCCCCCCTTGCCTGAGGCCGTTTTGCCCCTGCGCCGCCTGGATCACTCCTCGCGGCCATATAAAAAACCGGCTGGCGCCATCACACGGATTGATATGCCACCCGATTGGCACCTGGCAGTGCCACGCACTGCCTCATACCAGCCCAAGCGCATAGCGTAGCGCCATCTCCTTGAGGGGGCCCGCCTTGTCCGCCAGATTCAGCGCCAGGTTGCGGGCAAGCCTGAGGGGGCCTATCTCGTTGCTGAAGACCCCGTAGAAGAGATCCATCCCCGACTGCATCAGCAGGTTGTCAGGGCGACGTCGCCCCTCGTAACGCCCGGCCAGCGCCAGCTCGTGCCACTGCGCCCCCGCCTTGCCGAGTAACCCGGCCCAGCAGGCCACGTCCTTGAAACCGAGGTTCACCCCCTGCCCCGCCAGCGGATTGATGGTGTGGGCCGCATCCCCGAGCAGCACCACTCGCCCGGCGTGATAGTCGTTGGCGTGGCGGCGCACCAGGGGGAAGCTCCCCTTGTCCGTCACGGTGAAACCGCCAAGGCGGCTCGGGAAGTGGCGGCGCACCTCGACGGCCAGGGCCTCGTTGCTCATGGCGGCCAGCGCCCGGATGCGGGCCGGGCTGTCATACCAGACCAGGGAGCCATGGCGGCCCGGCAGCGGCAGGAAGGCGCGCGGGCCGCTCGGGGTGAACTGCTGCCAGGTGATGTCTTCCTGGGCAAAATCGGTGTCGATGTTGATCAGCATGCAGTGCTGGCGGTACTCGAAACGCGACACCCCGATGCCGGCCAATCGCCGGGTGTGGGATTCGGCACCATCGCAGGCCAGCACCCAGCGCGCCTGCAGCTCGGTGCCGTCATCCAGGGTCAGCACCGCGTCATCCGCACCCTGGCGCAGACTCGTCACCGCCGCCGGGGTATGGGTCTGGATGGTCGGGAAATCCTCCATCCTTTTCAGGAGCGCGAGCTGGATCAGCCGGTTTTCGATGATGTAGCCGAGCTGGGGCAGCCCGAGATCCACCGCGTCGAAGCGGGTAGCGAAGCCGTCCAGCTCCCAGGTCTCCAGCCGGCGATAGGGGCACAGCCGCATCTGCTGCAGATATTGCCAGGCACCGGCCCGGGTCAGCAGCGCCACCGAGGCCTGACTGATGGCGGAAACCCGCAGATCCAGCGGCTGCTCCGGGGCATAGGGCTCGGGCAACCAGGTCTCGATGACCCGTACCGAGAGCCCCTCTGCCGCCAGCAGGCAGGCGGTGGCGGCGCCCACCATGCCGGCGCCGACGATGGCGATATCACACTGTTCCATAACTTGATTCCTGCAAGGAGTCCCCGCGATGAGGGGCAAGGGCCGAACCGAATGGGGCATGATAACGCAAGGAGGCGGCAGAAACAGTGAGGGGGATGCGCAATTGCCGACGACAAGCCGGCCCTGATGGCGGCGGGCGGCCCCAGACTGGTCAGCACCGGGATTGCGGAGTAAAATGGCCGGTCCTTTGACCCTGCCGATTTCAAAACCAGTCACGAGAAGCAATGAGCAAGAAACTTCATATCAAGACCTGGGGCTGCCAGATGAACGAGTACGACTCGTCCAAGATGGCGGACCTGCTGGATGCCAGCAATGGCTACACGCTTACCGAGGAGCCGGAAGAGGCAGATGTGCTGCTGCTCAACACCTGTTCCATCCGCGAGAAGGCCCAGGAGAAGGTGTTCCACCAGCTCGGTCGCTGGAAGAAGCTCAAGGCGAAAAAACCGGGGCTGGTGATCGGGGTGGGCGGCTGCGTCGCCTCCCAGGAAGGGGAGAACCTGCGCAGCCGGGCGCCCTATGTGGACATCGTCTTCGGACCCCAGACCCTGCACCGCCTGCCGACCATGATCAAGCAGGTGCAGGAGGGGCGCGGTGCCCAGGTGGACATCGCCTTCCCCGAGATCGAGAAGTTCGACAACCTGCCCGAACCCCGTGCCGAGGGGGCGACCGCCTTCGTTTCCATCATGGAAGGCTGCTCCAAGTACTGCTCCTTCTGCGTGGTACCCTACACCCGTGGCGAGGAGGTGAGCCGGCCGCTGGATGACGTGCTCTATGAAATCGCCCAGCTCGCCCAGCAAGGGGTGCGCGAAGTGAACCTGCTCGGCCAGAACGTCAACGCCTACCGGGGGCCGACCTTCGACGGGGAGGTCTGCACCTTCGCCGAACTGCTGCGCCTGGTGGCTGCCATCGACGGCATCGACCGCATTCGCTACACCACCAGCCACCCGGTCGAGTTCACCGACGACATCATCGAGGTCTATCGTGATACCCCCGAGGTGGTCAGCTTCCTGCACTTGCCCATCCAGAGCGGCTCGGATCGCATCCTGACCATGATGAAGCGCCCGCACACCGTGCTGGAGTACAAGTCCAAGATCCGCCGCCTGCGCGCCGTGCGTCCCGACATCACCATGAGCTCCGACTTCATCGTCGGCTTCCCGAACGAGACGGACGAAGACTTCGAGGCCACCATGAAACTCATCGAGGAGATCAACTTCGACATGAGCTTCAGCTTCATCTACAGCCCGCGCCCCGGCACCCCGGCCGCAGACCTGCCCGATGACGTCGACATGGAAGTGAAGAAGGCCCGCCTGACTCGACTGCAAAACCGCATCAATCACCAGTCCATGCTCATCGGCCGCGCCATGCTGGGCTCGGTGCAGCGCATCCTGGTGGAGGGGCCCTCCAAGATGGATCCCATGCAGCTCAGTGGCCGCACCGAGAACAACCGGGTGGTCAACTTCGAGGGGCCGCACCGCCTCATCGGCGGCTTCGCCGACGTGGAGATCACCGACGTACGCCCCTACTCCCTGCGCGGCCGCTTCATCCGCGGCGAGGACGAAATGAACCTGCGCATCGCCACGGCCCCGAGCGAGATCCTCGCCCGTCGTCCTGACAACGTGCCCGATGATCTGGGCGTTGCGGCCTTCAGACCCCATTGATGACTCTCTCCCCCGCACCCTGGCGGGGGAACAACCGATAAGAGGACACCTTGAGCCGACACATCTCCACCCTGAATCTGCACCTTGAACCCGCCGACAACCAGCGCCTCGCCAGCCTGTGCGGACCCTTTGACGACAACCTCAAGCAGCTGGAGCGCCGTCTCGGCATCGAGATAAGCTACCGGGACAACCACTTCCAAGTGATCGGCAAGCAGGCCCAGGTGGAGGCGGCTGCCGTCATCCTCAAACACCTCTATGTGGAAACCCAACCCCTCAAGGGGAGCAAGGTGAGCGACATCACCCCCGAGATGGTGCACCTGGCGGTGCAGGAGTCCCGCGTGCTGGAGCAGGACGACGAACCCGCCCCTTCCCTGCCGTATGGCAAGGAGGTCACGGTCAAGACCAAGCGCGGTCTCATCAAGCCCCGCAGCCCGAACCAGGCCCAGTACATCGCCAATATCGTGCGCCACGACATCAGCTTCGGCATCGGGCCCGCCGGGACCGGCAAGACCTATCTCGCCGTGGCCGCCGCCGTGGATGCCCTGGAGCGCCAGGAGATCCGCCGCATCCTGCTGACCCGCCCGGCGGTGGAAGCCGGTGAGAAGCTCGGCTTTCTGCCCGGCGATCTTTCCCAGAAGGTGGACCCCTACCTGCGCCCCCTCTACGACGCCCTGTTCGAGATGCTGGGCTTCGAGCGGGTGGAGAAGCTGATGGAGCGCAACGTCATCGAGGTGGCGCCGCTTGCCTACATGCGAGGCAGAACCTTGAATGACGCCTTTATCATCCTGGACGAGGCCCAGAACACCACCACGGAACAGATGAAGATGTTCCTGACCCGCATCGGCTTCAACTCCAAGGCGGTGGTGACCGGCGACATCACCCAGGTGGACTTGCCTCGCAGCACCAAATCCGGTCTGCGCCACGCCCTGGAGGTGTTGCAGGGGGTCGATGGCCTCTCCTTCAACTTCTTCGAGTCCAAGGACGTGGTGCGCCATCCCGTGGTGGCCCGCATCGTGCAGGCCTACGAGGCATTCGATGCCCAGCAGGCGGCCGAGAAGAGCGCAGCCACTCCCCGCAACGAGAACACCAGCAAAGAGAGTGCCCAATGAGCGTGACCCTGGATCTGCAACTGGCCTGCGCCAGCCCGGACGGCCTGCCGACCGAGACCCAGCTGCAAGGCTGGCTCGACGGCACCATTCTGGGCTTCCAGCCCGAGGCCGAGGTGACGGTGCGCCTGGTGGACGAGGCGGAGAGCCGCGAGCTCAACCACACCTATCGCGGCAAGGACAAGCCCACCAACGTGCTCTCCTTCCCCTTCGAGGCGCCGCCGGGTCTCGAATTGCCCCTGCTCGGGGATCTGGTGATCTGCCGCCAGGTGGTCGAGGCCGAAGCCGTCGAACAGGGCAAGCCCCTGATGGCCCACTGGGCTCACATGGTTGTGCATGGCAGTCTGCATCTGCTAGGTTATGACCATATCGAGGACGAGGAAGCCGAAGAGATGGAGCAGCTCGAGCGCGACATCATGCAGGAACTGGGCTTCGCCGATCCTTATCTGAACGACGAAGAGTAACGAACCGGATGGTCATCGTCTTGAAACAGCCGATGCCCATCCTCATATAGCCACAACGATTTCAAGTGTGTTCATACGAGTAACCAAGAGAGAAAATGACCGACGATCACCCTAGTACCGGCTCGCCGAAGAAAACCTGGCTCGACAAACTCAGCCAACTCTTCCAGGGCGAGCCAAAAGACCGCAACGATCTGGTAGAGGTCATCGCCGATGCCGAAGAGCGGGACCTCATCGATCAGGACACCAAGGACATGATCGAGGGCGTGCTCGAAATTGCCGAGCTGCGCGTGCGTGACATCATGATCCCCCGCTCCCAGATGGTGACCATCGAGAAGTCCCAGCCGGTGGACGAGTTCCTGCCGGTCATCATCGAATCCGGCCACTCCCGCTTCCCGGTGATCAACGAAGACAAGGATCACGTGGAGGGCATCTTGCTCGCCAAGGATCTGTTGCCGTTCGGTTTTGGCGGCCAGCATGCCAGCGAGCCGCTCCAGCTGGAGAAGATCCTGCGTCCCACGGTGATCGTGCCGGAGAGCAAGCGGGTCGATCGCCTGCTCAAGGAGTTCCGGGAAGAGCGCTACCACATGGCCATCGTGGTGGACGAATTTGGCGGTGTCTCCGGCCTCGTGACCATCGAGGACATTCTGGAGCTCATCGTCGGCGAGATTGACGACGAGTTCGACGACATCGAGGACGAGCCGGAAGAGATCCGCCGCATCAGCAAGCGGGTCTTCTCGGTGAGCGCGCTGACCGAGATCGAGGACTTCAACGACTTCTTCGGCACCCAGTTCAGCGATGAAGAGGTGGACACCGTCGGCGGTCTGGTGATGCACGCCTTCAGCCACCTGCCCAAGAAGGGGGAAGAGATCGAACTCGACGGCTACCTGTTCAAGGTGATGCACGCCGATCGCCGTCGCCTGCAACAGTTGCAGGTGAAGATCCCCGAGCATCATGCGGCGGCGCAGCCGGAGTCCTGATCCCGCCCAGCCCCACGCACATCCCGCGCCCCTCTCGTCAGGGGCGCTTTTTTTGCCTCTCTCCCGCCGCGCGACCGCCCCTGGGCCCACGCCGACCGCGAGGCTCGCCGTTGACCCGGTTTGCGGTTAAGATGTCGGCCATTGTGTTTTCATTCAGTCCAATTCGAGCCCCGATCCCCCGTGAAATCGAAACTCCTGACCAGCCTGTTTGCCATTGCCAGCGGCGCCATCGCCGTGCTGGCCTTCTCCCCTTTCGGCTACTGGCCCCTGGTGATCCCCTCCCTGCTCGGCCTTTACGCCCTGCTGGACAAGGCCACCCCCAAACAGGCAGCCTGGCGCGGCTTCGGCTACGCCATGGGTCTGTTCCTGCCCGGGCAGTGGTGGATCCACGTCAGCATGACGGAGTTTGGCGGCATTCCGCTGCCGGCCGCCTTCGTGCTGCTGGCCGGGCTCTGCGCCTATCTCTCCCTCTACCCGACCCTGGCTTGCTGGCTCTTCGCCCGCTTCTTTGTCGGCCGCCACTGGAGCCGCTGGCTGCTCGCCTTCCCGGCGCTCTGGCTGATGGCCGACTGGCTGCGGGGCTGGGTGATGACAGGCTACCCCTGGCTCTGGTTCGGCTACACCCAGATAGACGGCCCCCTCAAGGGCTTCGCTCCCCTTCTCGGGGTGCAGGGCATCACCCTCGCCCTGCTGCTCACCGCCTCCGCCCTCTGGCTGGTATGGCAGCACCGCAAGCCGGCCTGGCTGCTGCTCCCCGTCGCCCTGGTGGGCGCCGCCCAGGGGCTGATGCAGCTCAACTGGGTGACCCGGGGTGAGCCGGTCAAGGTCGCGCTGGTGCAGGGCAACATCGAGCAGTCCCTCAAGTGGGATCCGGAGGCCCTGGTGCCGACGGTACGCAAGTATCAGGATCTCAGCCGCGAGAACCAGGATGCCGACATCATCGTCTGGCCGGAGTCCGCCATCCCGGCCATCGAGAAGGAGATGGGTTCCTATCTGGAGAGCCTGGACAAGGCGATGAAGGTGAACGACACCGGCCTGCTGGCGGGGATCATCCATTACGATCTGAAACAGCAGCGCTTCTTCAATACCGTGCTCGGCATGGGGGTGCAGGATGCTGAGGGCAAGGAGTCCTACTACTACGAGCACAAGAACCGCTACTACAAGTACCACCTGCTGCCCATCGGCGAGTTCGTACCCTTTGAAGATCTGCTGCGTCCCATCGCCCCCTTCTTCAACCTCCCCATGTCCTCCTTCAGCCGGGGTGACGAGGTGCAGCCGAACCTGATCGCCAAGGGGCTCAAGTTTGCCGCCGCCATCTGTTACGAGATCATCTTCCCGGACGAGGTGCGCCGCAATGTGCAGCCGGATACCGACTTTCTGCTGACCGTCTCCAACGACGCCTGGTTCGGCACCAGCATCGGCCCCTGGCAGCACATGGAGATCGCCCGCATGCGCGCCCTCGAGCTGGCCCGCCCGCTGCTGCGCGACACCAACACCGGCATCACCATCGTCACCGAGATAGACGGCAGCATCATCGCCCAGATCCCACAGTTCGAGGCCGGCGTGCTGCGCACCGAGGTGCGTCCCGCTCACGGCGTGACCCCCTATCTGCGTTTTGGCAGCTGGCCCATGTATGGCCTGGCCGCCGCCCTGCTGGGGCTGGCCCTGTGGCTGCGTCCCCGTGCCCACCCCTGGGCGCGCAAGGGCTAAGACCACACAACGCCGATAAACAAAAGAGGCGCCCTTGGGCGCCTCTTTTTATGGTTTGGCTTATGGCTTGGCACAGTCTGGCGGCTCAAGGAGACAGCGGCTCGCGATGATATTCATCGGCCCCACACTCCGGGCAGGTGTCAAGCTGCTCCGGGTGCAGCACGGTATGGCGCCACTCGCAGTGGTCGCACACCAGCACCCCGAGTCCCACCCAGTCCCCCGCCCGGTAGACCCCCTTGTGTTCCAGCTCGTCCGCCAACTCCTGCCACTCCACCTGGGTTCGGTCGGTCACGTCCGCCAGCCAGGACCAGGCGGTGTCCTTGAGCGCCAGCATGAAGGCGGACTCCTCCACCTGCTCATCCTTGCGCCCTTCGTCATAGTTGCCCAGATCCCGCTTCACATACTCGGCGATCAGCGCCAGCTCGTCCTGGGTCAGATCCCCGGCCGCCTCCAGATAGGCCTGCACCTTGGCGATCATCCGGTTGAGGCGCTCTCCCTGAAACGCTTCCGTCTCTTCCCACTGCTTCTTGAGCTGGGCGATAAAGGCTTCATACCCTTGTCGACGTTTGTCCATGGCCATCACTCCTCTGCTGAATCCCGATCGAGCCAGACCCTGACCTCGGGCTCGGCGGATACGGGCGGCGGTTGCCATTCTCACTTCGTTGCGACTCTCGCGGCTCTTGCGGCGCTGCAAATCCTCGCGGGTACCTGACCTGGCCCGAGACCGGGCGGATGCTGGCGGTTGTTGCCGCCGCAGGATATGGGTATTCTATCGGGATTTCCCAGCCGTTTTATCTATTCATTTCACAGATCCGGATGTCACCAATGCAAGAGCAATACGTTCCCCAATCCATAGAACCAGCAGTGCAGAAGCACTGGGATGCCAAGAAAACCTTCAAGGCGGTGGAGAAAGTAGACAAGGAAAAGTTCTACTGCCTCTCCATGTTCCCCTATCCGTCTGGTCGTCTACACATGGGGCACGTTCGCAACTACACCATAGGTGATGTGATCTCCCGTTATCAACGGCTCAATGGCAAGAACGTGCTGCAACCCATCGGTTGGGATGCCTTCGGCCTGCCGGCAGAAAACGCCGCCATCAAGAACAACACGGCGCCGGCCCCCTGGACCTACGAAAACATCGAATACATGAAGAACCAGCTGAAGATGCTGGGTCTGGGCTATGACTGGGATCGGGAGCTGGCCACCTGCAAGCCGGACTACTACCGCTGGGAGCAGTGGTTCTTCACCAAGCTCTACGAAAAGGGCCTGGTCTACAAGAAGACTTCCTCCGTCAACTGGTGCCCGAACGACATGACGGTGCTGGCCAACGAGCAGGTAGTGGACAACTGCTGCTGGCGCTGTGACACCCCGGTGGAACAAAAAGAGATCCCTCAGTGGTTCATCAAGATCACCGACTACGCCGAAGAGCTGTTGAACGACATCGACAATCTGGAAGGCTGGCCGGAGATGGTCAAGACCATGCAGCGCAACTGGATTGGCCGCTCCGAAGGGGTCAACATCAGCTTCAATATCGACGGTCAGGCCGAGCACCTCGAGGTCTACACCACCCGTCCGGACACCTTCATGGGTGTGACCTATGTGGGCATCGCCGCCGGTCACCCGCTGGCGCTGCAAGCAGCCCAGAACAATCCGGAGCTGGCCGCCTTCATCGAAGAGTGCAAGAACACCAAGGTAGCCGAAGCTGAACTGGCCACCATGGAGAAGAAGGGCATGGCAACCGGCCTCTACGCCATTCACCCGCTGGATGGCCGCAAGGTGCCCGTCTGGGTCGCCAACTTCGTGCTGATGAACTACGGCACCGGCGCCGTGATGGCGGTACCGGGTCACGACCTGCGTGACCACGAATTCGCCACCAAGTACGGCCTCGAGATCAAGCCTGTCATCAAGCCGGTTGATGGTGACGTCGACGTGAGCGAAGCGGCTTATACCGAGAAGGGCGTGCTGTTCAACTCCGGCGAGTTCGACGGCCTCGACTTCCAGGGTGCCTTCGATGCCATCGCCAACAAGCTGGAAGGGCTCGGCAAGGGCAAGCGCACCGTCAACTACCGTCTGCGCGACTGGGGTGTCTCCCGTCAGCGCTACTGGGGCGCTCCCATCCCCATGCTGACCCTGGCGGACGGTACCGTGGTGCCGACCCCGGAAGATCAGCTTCCGGTACTGCTGCCGGAAGACGTGGTGATGGATGGCATCCAGAGCCCGATCAAGGCCGACGCAGAGTGGGCCAAGACCACCTACAACGGCCAGGAAGCGTTCCGCGAGACCGATACCTTCGACACCTTCATGGAGTCCTCCTGGTACTACGCCCGCTACTGCTCCCCGGACTACGACAAGGGCATGCTGGATCCGGCGGCTGCCAACCACTGGCTGCCGGTGGATCAATACATCGGCGGCATCGAGCACGCCTGTATGCACCTGCTCTACGCCCGCTTCTTCCACAAGCTGCTGCGTGATGCGGGCCTCGTGAACAGCGACGAGCCGTTCAAGCGCCTGCTCTGCCAGGGCATGGTGCTGGCCGACGCCTTCTACTACAAGGATGAGAAGGGCGGCAACGTCTGGGTCAGCCCCCTCGACGTCAAGGTGGAACGTGACGACAAGGGCCGCATCACCAAGGCTGTCGACCTTGAGGGTCGTGAAGTGATGCACTCCGGCATGACCAAGATGTCCAAGTCCAAGAACAACGGCATCGACCCGCAGCTGATGGTGGAGCGTTACGGCGCCGATACCGTCCGTCTGTTCATGATGTTCGCCTCTCCGGCCGAGATGACCCTGGAGTGGTCCGACTCCGGCGTGGAAGGTGCCCAGCGCTTCCTGCGCCGCCTGTGGCGCATCACCTTCGAGCACGTATCCGGTGGCGCCGTTGCCGCACTGGACGTCGCCGCCCTCACCAGCGACCAGAAAGCCGTGCGCCGCGAGCTGCACAAGACCATCGCCAAGGTGAGCGACGACGTGGGTCGCCGTCAGACCTTCAACACCGCCATCGCTGCCATCATGGAGCTGATGAACAACCTGGCAAAACTGGGCAGCGACGCTCAGGATCGCGCCCTGATGCAGGAAGCGCTGGAAGCGGTCGTGGTCATGCTCTACCCCATCACCCCGCACATCGGCTTCGAGCTGTGGAAGATGCTGGGCAAGGAAGGGGACATCGATGTCGCGGCCTGGCCGGTGGCCGACGAAGCGGCCATGGTCGAGACCGAGAAGCTGGTGGTGGTGCAGATCAACGGCAAGATGCGCGGCAAGCTGACCGTGCCGGCCGAGATAAGCCAGGCCGACGTCGAGAAGCTGGCCATGGCCGATGCGTCCGTACAGAAGTTCACCGACGGTCTGACCGTGCGCAAAGTCGTGTACGTGCCGGGCAAACTGCTCAACATCGTGGCCAACTGATGACGCCTCCCCTGGCGGCGGCCGACGGTCTGGGCCAGGGGCTGACGACACACGGATGATGACGGCGGGCCCTGCGCCCGCCGCTCTTCCCTTCATGCAAAGAGGATTTTTTATGGGCACCATCTTCACGCGCTGGATGGCCATCGTGCTGGCAGGACTGTTGCTGCAGGCCTGCGGTTTTCAGATGCGGGGCACCGCCATTCCCCCCGAACTGATGACCATGAAAGTGGTCGGTGACAACAAGAGCGACTTCTACCGACTGGTCACCACCCGCCTCAAGGCCGCTGGCGTGCAGCTCGCCGACAAGGAGGGCATCCCGGTGCTGACCCTGGCCGGGGTACGTAGCCGCAGCCAGGTCGCCTCCGTCGACTCCATCGGCCAGGACCGCGAATACCTGCTCAGTTACAGCACCCAGTTCACCGTGGTCATGCCGGGCAAACCGACCCAGGTCTTCCCCATCACCTTCAACCGCAGCTTCCTGAACAAGCCGGATGCGGCACTCGCCTCCTCCCGCGAGCAGGAACAGCTCGGCAAGGAGATGCAGGAGCAGGCCGCCAACCTGGTTATTCGCCAGCTCAGTCAGGTCAAGTTCTGATGCGCGTATCTTGATGAGAGGGTGTTGATGAGAGTCTATCCCGAGCAGTTTGCGGATCATCTCAAGGCAGGGCTCAAGCCCTGCTATCTCATTTTTGGGGACGAGCCCCTGCTCAAGCTGGAAGCCGTCGACGCCGTGCGCCAGGTGGCACGCAAACAGGGCTTCGATGAACGCCACAGCTTCGTGGTGGAACAGGGGCTGGACTGGAACCAGGTCTACGATGCCTGCCAGGCCATGAGCCTGTTCTCGGCCCGCCAGATCATCGAGCTGGAGCTGCCCGCCAAGATCGACAAGGATCTCGCCGCCCGCATCAGCGACATTGGCAAGCAGCTCCACCCCGACCTGCTGCTGGTGCTCTCGGGCCCCCGCCTCAACCAGACCCAGATGAAGGCGGCCTGGTTCGACAAGCTGAGCCAGAGCGGCACCTATGTACCGGTCAACCACCCCGAGCCCCGCTTCTTCCCGCGCTGGATGAGCGCCCGCTTTCAGCGCTTCGGCCTCAAGGCACTGCCGGATGCGGTCAACTTCATGTGCCACGCCTACGAGGGCAACCTGCTGGCCGCGAGCCAGGAGATCGAGAAGCTGACCCTGCTCTCGCCGCCCCAGCCCATCAGCGTCGCCTATCTGCAGGAGACCATCATCCGCCACGCCCACTTCACTCCCTTCCAGCTCGTCGATACCCTGCTGGAAGGAAAGGTGAACCGGGCCCAGCGCATCCTGCTGGCCCTGCGCGCCGAGGGCACCGAACCCGGCATGCTGGCCTGGACCCTGTGCCGCGAGCTGGAGCAGCTCACCGAGCTGGCGCTGGCCGCCCGCGCCGGACAGCCCCTGGTGGAGCATTTCAGCCGCCTGCGCATCTGGCAGAGCCGCCAGCAGCTCATCCAGCAGGCGCTGACCCGGCTTCCCTTCCCCAAGATCCGGCAACTCTGGCAACTGATGGCCCAGCTGGACCATGCCCAGCGCCATTTCGACACCGAACAGGCCTGGCTGATGCTGCAAACCATCGCCCTCGGCTTTCGTGACGGTACCCCGCTCCCCCTGCTGGAGACGGAATCATGCTGACACCGCCCATCGGGATCCTCGGCGGCACCTTCGATCCCATTCACATCGGCCACCTGAGGCCCGCCATCGAGGCACGGGACGCCCTGGGTCTGGCCGAGGTGCGCCTGCTCCCGAACCATATCCCGCCCCACCGGGCCAATCCGCTCTGCTCCAGCGAGCAGCGGCTCGCCATGGTCCGGCTCGCTGCGGCGGACAACCCGGGATTCGTGGTGGATGAGCGGGAGCTCAGGCGCGACACCCCCTCCTGGACTATCGACACCCTTGTCGAGTTGAGGAGCGAGCTGCCGGACACCCCGCTCTGCTTTTTGATGGGGATGGATTCCCTGCTCGGCCTGCCGGGCTGGCACCGCTGGCAGGAGCTGCTCGATTACGCCCATCTGGTGGTGAGCTGCCGCCCAGGCTGGCAACCGGATTATTCCGTCCAGGTTGCCGAGCTGCTGGCCCGCCACCAGACCCGGGACATTCAGGATCTCCATCGCCAGCGCCACGGTCATGTCTGGCTTTGTGACAACCTGCCCGTCGAGCTGTCGGCCACACGCCTGCGTGCCCTGCTCGCGGCAGGCCAGGATCCCAAATACCTGCTGCCCAACCCGGTCGCCGACTATATCCGGCGCCACGGGCTCTACCGCTCATCGGCAACGCAGTAAACGGCGCCACGCAGGCGGATCAGCCGACACGTCCGGGCGCACCGGGCCCGGCCCTGACTATTGCCAGGCCGGGTTGCACACTATAGTGATCGTCAAGGGGCCCCTCCCCCACGGGACGCCTCCCCGGGCGATGCTCCCTTTGCCAGGCTGGGAAACGGGAGTGACCATGATATAATCCGCCGCCCTCTGGCGCCGGAAGATAGGAGAAGACATTGCAAGGCCAAGAATTGCTCGCCTTTATCGTCGACAAGATCGATGACATGAAAGGCCGCGACATCATCACCCTCGATGTGCGCGGCAAATCCAGCATCACGGACACCATGATCATCTGCTCCGGCAACTCCAATCGTCACGTCAGTGCCATCGCCCACAACCTCGCCAGCGAGGCCCGTCATGCGGGGCTCGACCTGCTGAGCGTGGAAGGGGAACTCACCGGTGAGTGGGTGCTGGTGGACATGGGGTCGGTCATCGTCCACGTGATGCAGGATGAGTACCGCGACTTCTACCAGCTGGAAAAACTCTGGAGCGGCGCCGCCCAGGTCAATTCGCAATAAAGGGCGACAGCGTAACCAAAGATGAAGATCCAGTTGATTGCCGTGGGCACCAAGATGCCTGCCTGGGTAGAGCATGGCTTCGAAGAGTACCGTCGCCGCTTCCCCAAAGACATGCCGTTCGAGCTGGTCGAGATCGGCGCAGGCAAGCGCGGCAAGAATGCCGACATTCCCCGCATCCTGCAAAAGGAAGGGGAAGCCATGCTGGCCGCCGCCGGCCGCTCCCGTATCGTGACCCTGGACATTCCGGGCAAGCCCTGGACCACGGAGCAGCTCGCCGTGCAACTGGAAGCCTGGAAGCTGGATGGCCGGGATGTGGCGCTGCTGGTGGGTGGCCCGGAGGGGCTCTCCCCCGAGTGCAAGGCTGCCGCGGAGCAGAGCTGGTCTCTCTCGCCCCTGACCCTGCCCCATCCCTTGGTGCGGGTACTGGTGGCCGAGAGCCTCTATCGCGCCTGGAGCATCACCACCAATCACCCTTATCACAGAGAGTGACCCATGCCGACCCTGAGCATGCATTTCTCCTCTCTCACCCGCACGTCAGCCACAAGGTAACGGCATGCTGAAGAATCGCATTGAAATGCGCGATCACAGTGCCGAGGGACGTCTGTTCTTCCGGCGCACCCTGGTCGCCTACATCGGCATGGTCACCCTCATGCTGGTGCTGCTGGCTAACCTCTACTACCTGCAAGTAGAGTCTTACGAAACTTATCAGACCCGATCCAACGACAACCGCATCCGTGTGGTACCGGTGGCGCCGCCCCGTGGCCTCATCTACGACGCCAACGGTGTCCTGCTGGCGGAAAACCGCCCTGTCTACAGCCTGGAGATCGTGCCCGAAGAGACCGAGAACCTGGAGAAGACCGCGGACGACCTCATCACCCTGCTGGCCCTGCCGGAGGGGACCAAGGAGAAGTTCCTGGCCGAGGTCAAACGTCAGCGCCGCTTCAAGCCCGTGCCCCTGTTCGAGAAGCTGACCGAATACCAGGTCGCCCTCTTCTCGGTCAACCAGCACAACTACCCGGGGGCCAGCATCGAGGCCTACCTCAAGCGCTACTACCCGTTCGGCGATACCCTGACCCATGCCCTGGGCTACGTGGCCAAGATCAACACCCGTGACGTGGAGCGCCTCGAGAAGGAGGAGAAGCTCGCCAACTATGCCGCCACCAAGGACATCGGCAAACAGGGGGTAGAGAAGTACTACGAGGATCAGCTGCACGGCGTGGCGGGTTATCAGGAGGTCGAGGTGAACAACCGCGGCCGGGTGGTGCGCACCCTGAAATTCCAGCCCCCCGAGCCCGGCAAGGACATCTACCTCAACATCGACATCCGCCTGCAGTTGAAAGCCCAGGAGCTGCTGGCCGGCCGCCGGGGCGCCATCGTGATGATGGAGCCCAACACCGGCGCCATCCTGGCCATGGAGTCGAGCCCGAGCTACGACCCCAACCTGTTCGTGACCGGCATCTCCAGCGCCAACTACTCGGCGCTGCTCAACGATCCCGCCCGGCCGCTGGTCAACCGCACCACCCAGGGCATCTATGCCCCCGCCTCCACCGTCAAGCCCATGATGGCGGTGATGGGGCTCAATGAGGGGGCGATCACCCCCAATTACCGCTACTTCGGCGGGCCCAGCTTCTCCATCCCGGGCACCACCAAGAAGTTCCGGGACTGGCGCCGCTGGGGCCACGGCTGGCTCGACGTCTATCGCGCCATCGAGGTCTCGGCGGATACCTATTTCTACGATCTCGCCTACCGGGTCGGCATCGACAAGATCAACAGCTACATGACCAAGTTCGGCTTCGGCCAGTACAGCGGCGTGGACCTCTATGAAGAGACCCGGGGCGTCATGCCCTCCCGGGACTGGAAGATGGCCCGCTGGCGTCAACCCTGGTACCAGGGGGACACCATCTCCATCGGCATCGGCCAGGGCTACTGGAGCGCCACCCCGATCCAGCTCGCCAAGGCCATCAGCATCCTGACCCAGAACGGTCACGACGTGACGCCGCACCTGCTCAAGAGCACAGCCTCCTCCGATGGCGTGGTCAACGCCCCCATCAACCCGAACGTGGCCATCGCCGCCAAGAGCGATACCTACTGGCAGGTGGCCAAGGACGGCATGTGGCGCGTCATCAACGGCCACGAAGGGACGGGGCGCCGCGCCTTCGCCAATACCCCCTACAAGGCGGCGGGCAAGTCTGGCACCGCCCAGGTGGTGGGCCTGAAAGAGAACCAGGTCTACAACGCGGCCACCACCAAGGTGGAGCACCGCGACAACGCCCTGTTCGTCGCCTTCGCTCCCTTCGAGGCACCCAAGGCGGTGGTCGCCCTGGTGCTGGAGAACGCCGGGGGCGGCAGCGCCATGGCGGCACCGGTCGCCCGCCACATGCTGGATGCCTATCTGCTGCCGCCGGAACCCCAGTTGCCACCGGCACCGGAAAAGCCGTCCCAACCGAGTGAGGTCGTTTCCCAATGAGTAATTCTGCCCGCCAGCAGAGCATCTGGTACAAGCTGCACATCGACCTGCCGCTGCTGCTCGGCCTGCTGACCCTGATGGCCCTCTCCATGGTGGTGCTCTACTCCGCCTCGGGCCAGGATCTCGACTCCATCGTGCGCCAGCTGGTGCGCGGCGCCCTGGCCTTCGGTCTGATGATCGGCATGGCCCAGCTGCCGCCCTCCCTCTATGCCCGCTGGTCGGTGCCCCTGTTTGCGGTGGTGGTGCTGCTGCTCATCGCGGTGGACGTGTTCGGCCATATCGGAAAGGGGGCCCAGCGCTGGCTCGATCTCGGCTTCATGAAGTTCCAGCCCTCCGAGGTGATGAAACTCTCCATGCCCATCATGGTGGCCGCCTGGCTCAGCCGGCACTCCCTGCCGCCAAAGTTCAGCCATGTGATGATCGCCCTGGTGATGGTGCTGCTGCCCACCCTGCTGATCGCGGCCCAACCCGATCTCGGCACCTCCATCCTGGTGGCCGCTTCCGGCTTCTTCGTCATCTTCCTGGCGGGGATCAGCTGGTGGCTCATCGGGCTCGCGGTCTTGCTCATCTGCGCCTTCATGCCGGTACTCTGGTTCTTCCTGATGCACGACTACCAGCGCCAGCGGGTGCTGATGCTGCTGGACCCGGAGAAGGACCCGCTCGGTCGCGGCTATCACATCATCCAGTCCAAGATTGCGATCGGCTCCGGCGGCGTGTTCGGCAAGGGGTGGCTGCAAGGTACCCAGTCCCAGCTCGAATTCCTGCCAGAGCGCCACACCGACTTCATCTTCGCCGTCTTCAGCGAGGAGTTCGGTCTGGTGGGAGTGGCCCTCTTGCTGGTCATCTACCTCTACATCATCAGCCGCTGCCTGTTTATCTCCATGCAGGCCCAGAACAGCTTCGAACGCCTGCTGGGGGGCGCCCTGACCCTGACCTTCTTCGTCTATGTGTTCGTCAACATGGGCATGGTAAGCGGCATCCTGCCAGTGGTAGGAGTTCCCCTGCCACTGGTGAGCTACGGCGGCACCTCCATGGTGACCCTGATGGCGGGCTTCGGCGTTCTGATGTCCATCCAGACCCACAGGCGGCTGCTCGCCTGATGCGGCTCGGCTGGCTGGCTCTATCTCTGTGCACCCTGACGGCGGGTGCTGCCGTCTCGCCGGCCCGGCTCAGCCTGCTGGCCGAGCAGCAGCAGGTGCCGCTGGCAGAGTTGCAGGCCGCCGCCGCCCAGGCCAGCCTGCGCCAGGAGGTACTGGACACCATCCGCCGCCCCTGGGAAGCCAAGCCCTGGCACCGCTACAGGCCGCTGTTCGTCACCCCGGAGCGCATCCGGGACGGAGTGGGATTCTGGCAGCGCCATGCCGCCACCCTGGCACGGGCCGAGCAGACCTACCAGGTCCCCGCCTCCCTCATCGTCGCCATCATCGGCATCGAGACCTTTTACGGTCGACAGATGGGCCGCCATCCGGTGCTCGACAGCCTTTACACCCTGGGATTCCACTACCCAGAACGGGCGGATTTCTTCGCCAAGGAGTTTGCCCAGCTGGTGCTGCTTGCCCGGGAAGAGAAGTGGCCGCTCACCAATCTCAAGGGCTCCTATGCCGGCGCCATGGGCATGGGCCAGTTCATGCCCTCCAGCTACCGCCACTACGCGGTCGACTTCGACGGAGACGGCAAGCGGGATCTCTTCGCCAACCCGGCAGATGCCATCGGCAGCGTGGCCAACTACTTCGCCCTGCACCACTGGCGCTGGGGCGAGCCGGTGGTGGAGCCCGCCTTGATCGGATTGGCGCCAGTAGGTACCCTGCTTGCACCCGAGCCCGAGCTAAGACACCGCTGGGCAGAGCTGGCCGCTGCGGGCATAGAAGTCGCCACACCGCCGTCACCCGAGACGCCGGTAAAACTGCTGGCGATGGAGCAGGCCGAAGGACCGGAATACTGGGTCGCGCGCCACAATTTTTACGTGATCACCCGCTACAATCGCAGCCCTCTCTATGCGATGGCGGTGCATCAACTCAGTCAAGCAATCCAGGACGCTTATGCATTACAGCCACAAACTTCTTCCCCTCAGCCTGACCTTGTTGCTGGCCGCCTGTAGCAGCCAACCCGAGCCCCAGCCGCTGCCGCCAGAGCCCATCCCCCAGGAGAAGCCCCAGGTCATCGAGATTCCCCAGGCGACCGGCGCCATTCCCCGCCCCGAACCCATGAGCGAGAGCGGCAACCGGGACTACTGGATCGGCAAGCAGAAGTTTGAGGTGTGGCGCGACGTCAAGCACTACAGCGAGGAAGGCACTGCCAGTTGGCTCTCCCGGGATCTGGACGGCAACAAGACTGCCAACGGTGACGTGCAGGACAGCACCCTGTTCAGCGCCGCCCACCGCAACCTGCCCCTGCCAAGCTACGTGCGGGTCACCAATCTGGACAACGGTCTGGAGACCATAGTTCGCGTCAATGATCGCGGCCCCTTCGGCAGCGATCGCCTCATCGATCTCTCCCACGCCGCCGCCGCGCAGCTGGAGATGGTGGAAGGGGGTGAGGCCCGGGTGCGCCTCGAACTCATCACCGATCAGCCGGATCAGATGGTGGAGATGGTCCCCATGACCCCGATGACGCCCATGGAGCCTGCGGCGCCAGCCGTCAATTCCTTCGTCAACGAGGCGCCGGCCCCCACGGCACCGGCCAAGGCCGCGCCTGCTCCTGCTCCTGCCGCCACGGCGACCACCACCGTCTCCCCCCCCAAGGCCGGTGCGACCCAGGGCAAGATGATCCAGGTGCTTGCCAGCGGCTCGCAGGCGCGGGCTGAGGCCATGGGCAAGGTGATGACCCAGCGCTATGGCGTGCCGTACCAGGTGGTGGCACATGGCGCCGTCTTCCGCGTCCTGCTCGGGCCCGTGGCCAGCGACAAGCAGGCCCCCCTGCTCGAGCAGATACGCCAGGGTGGGTTGGAGCAGGCCTTCATCGTGCCCTGATACCCGCCCCGACCTCGCGCCGGGATACGACGCGAGGTCGGGGGCCATCCCATAAAATCCCGTCCAGGTCGCATCTCGGACTATGACCGACACGCACATCTGGTATAGTGGGGCCCGCTTTTTTTCAACTTGGGTACATCCCATCCAGGCACCAGGAATTTCAAGATGTCCAAATTTGCCCGCTCCGTTATTCTGGCCTCCCTGTTAAGCGCCACCGCTCAGGCCAACCAGCCTGTTCCGACCCCGGATTCGGCCCTGCCGAGTGCCCAGCAGGTCCCCACTTTGAACAGCGCCCCCATGGTGGTGCCTGCCGCGCCCGAGATCTCCGCCAAGGCCCACATCCTGATCGACTACTTCTCCGGCCAGGTGCTGGCCGAGCAGAACGCCGACGAGCGTCTGCCCCCCGCCAGCCTGACCAAGATGATGACCTCCTACATCGTCGGCGACGAGTTGCACAAGGGGAACATCAAGGGCACCGACATGGTGACCATCAGCCAGAACGCCTGGTCCAAGAACTACTCCGACTCCTCCAAGATGTTCATCGAGGTGGGCAAGCAGGTCTCCGTCGATGATCTCAACAAGGGCATCATCATCCAGTCCGGCAACGACGCCTGCGTCGCCATGGCCGAGCACCTGGCAGGCAGCACCGACTCCTTCGCCAGCCTGATGAACGCCTGGGCCGCCAAGCTCGGCATGAAGGACTCCCAGTTCAAGAACCCCCACGGCCTGGATGAAGAGGGCCACTACAGTACCGCCCGCGACATGGCCCGCCTGGGTCAGGCCCTGATCCACGATCAGCCGGAGGAGTACAAGATCTACTCCCAGAAGTCCTTCGTGTTCAACGGCATCACCCAGCACAACCGCAACCGCCTGCTGTGGGACCAATCCCTGCAGGTTGACGGCATCAAGACAGGTCACGTCAGCCAGGTCGGCTACAACCTGGTCTCTTCCGCCACCAACAACGAAGGCATGCGCCTGATCGCCGTGGTCATGGGGGCCAACAGCGAGGCCTCACGCGCTGCCGAGAGCAAGAAGCTGCTCACCTACGGCTTCCGCTTCTTCCAGAGCCTGACCCCCTACAAGGCGGGCACCGAACTGGTCACCCAGAAGATCTGGATGGGCGACAAGCCGGAAGTGAAGCTGGGGGTCGACAAGGACGTCTCCGTGCTGGTCACCCGTGGCCAGGGCAACAACCTCAAGGCGGACTTCCAGCTGGAGAGCGAGCTGAAGGCGCCCCTGGCCAAGGGCCAGCGCGTCGGCACCGTGTACCTCAAGCAAGGGGACAAGGAGATCAAGCAGGTTCCCCTGGTTGCCCTGGAAGAGGTGCAGGAAGGTGGCCTGATGAGCCGCCTGTGGGATTACCTGGTCATGCTGGTCTCCAGCTGGTTCAAGTAACAGACCCTTCCTCAAGCAGCGGCGCCAACAGGCGCCGCTGCTGTCTTTTGCGGTCTGTCCAGTCAATAACCCTGTAATCTGCAGGTTCCGCCGACTGACGATTTGTGGTAAAAAGCAGCATTTCCACGTCTTGCCGCACCGCCGGGTCTTGATCCCGAGGCGGCTCATGCCCATATAGACTGGGAACTGTCCCCTGGGGGCAGATGAGGGGACCGTTTCGGCGGCCCTCAAAGACGTAAAGATGACGCCGCGTCCCGGCGACCCAGAAAGGTGAAGTAGATGAATACCAAGTTTGATGAACTGCTGGAGTTCCCCTGCAAGTTCCCGTTCAAGGTGCTTGGCGTGGCCGATCCCGCCCTGCCCGACATGGTGGTGGAAGTGCTGCAGCAACATGCTCCCGGCACCTACAGCCCGACCGTTCAACCGAGCTCCAAGGGCAACTATCACTCGGTACGGGTGACGGTCACCGCCCAGAGCAAGGAACACATCGAGGCCATGTATACCGCCCTTGGCAAGATCGAGCTGGTTCGTTACGTCCTGTAAGTTGCCTCTGTCGCCCCGCCACCGGGGCGACTGATTATTTGCCGCCCGGTCGCAGCGGCGACCGTACCGACACCGCGCCGCCAGTGAGGAAAGATGTCACTCGAAACGCCCGCAGAGCCACAACCGTCAGCCGGCCAACTGCTCGTCAGACAGCTGGGCCGTCGCCCCTACCAGCCGGTGTGGGACGCCATGAAGGCGTTCACCGACAATCGCACCCCCGACACCCCGGACGAGTTCTGGGTGGTGGAGCATGACCCCGTCTACACCCAGGGTCAGGCCGGCAAGGCCGAACACCTGCTCGCCCCCGGCAACATCCCGGTGGTGCAGAGTGATCGCGGCGGCCAGGTGACCTATCACGGCCCGGGCCAGCTGGTGCTCTACGTTCTGGTGGATGTGCGCCGCAGCAAGCTCTCTGTACGGGAGCTGGTGACCTGCCTCGAAACCGCCATCATCAACACGCTCGCCAAAAGCAATATCGAGGCCTACGCCAAGGCCGATGCCCCGGGCGTCTACGTGAAGAGCGATCTGGGTATGGAAGCCAAGCTGGCGTCCCTGGGTTTGCGCATTCGCAAGGGGTGCTCGTTCCACGGGTTGGCCCTCAACGTCAACATGGACATGACTCCCTTCCTGCGCATCAATCCGTGCGGCTATGCGGGCATGGCCATGACCCAGACCAGCGCCCTGGGCGGCCCGCAGAGCGTCGCCGAGGCACAGTCCCTGCTGGTGACGGAGCTGGCCCACCTGATTGGCTACCAAGAGATCACGAATACCGAAGAGGCGGCATGAGCAACCCCATGCCCCGTGGTCACGAGGGAGCCGCAAGGCCCCTGGTGACCGTCAACCAGACAATAACAAACACCGAGAGTGAATCATGAGCAAACCCGTTCGTATGGAGCCGGGCGTCAAGCTGCGCGATGGCGACAAGATGGCCCTGATCCCGGTGAAATTCATGCCGGATCCCAACGAGGAAGTGCTGCGCAAGCCGGAGTGGATGCGGATCAAGCTGCCGCCGTCGAGCCAGAAGATCGAGCACATCAAGAGCACCCTGCGCAAAAACAAGCTGCACTCTGTGTGTGAAGAGGCTTCCTGCCCCAACCTGGCGGAGTGCTTCAACCACGGCACCGCGACCTTCATGATCATGGGCGCCATCTGTACCCGCCGATGCCCCTTCTGCGACGTGGCCCACGGCCGTCCGTTGCCGCTGGATCCGGAGGAACCGAAGAAGCTGGCACTCACCATCAAGGAGATGAACCTCAAGTACGTGGTGATCACCTCGGTGGACCGCGACGATCTGCGGGACGGCGGTGCCCAGCACTTCGCCGACTGCATCCGCGAGATCCGCGAGCACAGCCCCCAGACCCGCATCGAGATCCTGACCCCGGACTTCCGTGGCCGGATGGAGCAGGCGCTGGAGGTGTTCCGCGAGACCCCGCCTGACGTCTTCAACCACAACCTGGAAACCGCCCCGCGCATGTACCGGGTTGCCCGTCCGGGTGCCGACTACAAGTGGTCCCTGGAGCTGCTGCGCCGCATCAAGGAGATGCACCCCCACGTGCCGACCAAGTCCGGTCTGATGATGGGCCTTGGCGAGACCAACGAGGAGATCGTCGAGGTACTCAAGGATCTGCGCGAGCACGGCGTCAACATGCTGACCTTGGGCCAGTATCTGCAACCGAGCCGCCACCACCTGCCGGTGAAGCGTTATGTGCCGCCCGCAGAGTTCGACGAACTCAAGGATGTGGCCATGGAGCTCGGCTTCAGCCACGCCGCCTGCGGTCCCTTCGTGCGTTCCTCCTACCACGCAGACCTGCAAGCCAAGGGGGAAGAGGTCAAATAAGCCTCTTTTCCTGCTGGCAGAAAAAAGAGCGCCCTTGGGCGCTCTTTTTTTATCGCCGTCACCTCGCAGGCAGCGGTTGTCCCTTTGTGATTGGCGCCGTTCTGGCGTAACGTGGCCACTCCCCTTCTCTGGAGTGCTGTGCCGGATGCCGACTCTCACCGTTCGCCTGATCCCCCTGCGTGACGCAGACTTTCCCGCCTATCGCGACTACTTCATCGAGGATTACGCCCAGGATCTTGCCAGCAACCACGGGATGGCGCTGCCTGACGCCCACCGTCAGGCCGACGCCTCGTTGCAGCAGCTCCTGCCACTGGGTGTCGCCACCCCGGGTCATCACCTGCTCGCCATGGTACCTGAAGCCTCGAACTCGCCGGGCGAGCCTCTGGGCTATCTCTGGCACGCCATCGACGCCGCTGCCGGCACCACCTTCATCTACGACTTCTATGTGACACCGCCCCATCGTGGTCGCGGCCTCGGCAAGGCAGCCATGGCCGCCCTGGAAGCGCAGCTCGCCCCCCTAGGCATCCACCAGATCAAGCTGAGGGTGGCCCATGACAACCCGAGGGCACTGGCGCTCTATCAGGCGCTGGGCTTCACCATCACCGGCTACAACATGGCAAAGCGTCTGGATTGAGCACCTTCATTGGGCCACCACCCGGCCCATGGCTCAGAGCGAGATGCCGGAAAAGGACATGAAGCCGAGGGACATCAGCCCGGCCACGATGAAGGTAATGCCGATCCCCCGTAGCCCCTCTGGCACATCCGAATACTTCATCTTCTGGCGCAACCCCGCAATGGCGACGATGGCCAGCAGCCAGCCCAGCCCTGAGCCCGCCCCGTAGACCACGGATTCGATGAAGTCGTAATCCCGCTGGGCCATGAACATCACCCCGCCGAAGATGGCGCAGTGCACCGTCAGCAGCGGCAGATAGATACCGAGCGCGTGATGGAGCGCCGGGAAATGTTTGTCCAGCACCATCTCCATCACCTGCACCAGGGCCGCCAGCACCCCGATATAGACGATGAAATCGAGAAAGCCCAGATCAAACTCCCCGAGGAAGGTACTCTCGGGACGCAGGATATGGCGGTAGATCAGGTTGTTGAGGGGGATGGCGATTACCATGACCACCAGCACCGTCATGCCCAAACCGAAGGCGGTGTTGATGTTCTTGGAAACGGCCAGGAAGGTGCACATGCCAAGGAAGAAGGCCAGCGCCAGGTTTTCCACAAAGATCGACTGGATGAAGAGATTGACGTAATAGTCCATGAATGAGTTCACCACTTGGTTGCAATAAGAGCACGTCCGCGCCCGGCCAACGGCCAGTCGCGAAGATGACGTTTACAGAGAGAGCTGGCGCAGCACCCGGTAATGACCACGGCAGCCGCCAGACTGCCGAGCAGCCCGGTCAGCGGTACTCAATGACGGGGATCAAACGGGCAGGCGCCCGGCTGGTGAACCTAGTCGCCCTGGCAGAAGCGATATTGCAGGTGGTGGCAGCGAAGCCGCCGTGTGTGCAGAGCGCCGAAGTAGTCGGGCCGCTGCCTGAGGTAGATGAGGGGCAGGAAGAACAGCAGGCCACAGAGCAGGCCGAGGATCTCGTGCTGGAACCAGGCCAGCAGCATCTGGTAGAGCTCGGCATGAGCGGCCCCTTCCAGTCGCCGTCCCTGCTCGAAACCGAGCCGCCACTGGGAGGCGGGCGGCAGGCTGACGTTGTCGGCAAGCCCCGGGTTCGCTGGCTCATGGAACAGCATCGGCCGCTCCTGCCCTTGCGTCTCCATTCCCTTAGTTGCAACGACCCCTGCCGCCGCCGCAGCGGCAAGCCAGAGAAGGCAGGCGATGGCAAGCACCATCGGCCATGACGAGGGGCGGCGAGAGGATGACAAGGGGGCTGTCCGTCAAGAAAAATTACAGGTGGAATATATCACAATACCGTCACTTATTGCATTTTCCACCATGAGATATTAACAGGAGCGATATTAAACACCGCCCCATTCCCTAAAACCGGCAAGGTTGCACCACCTTGAGAAAGCGGCTTTCATCTTCCTCAAGGTGAGGGCTTACCCCTGCTGGAAGGCCGGGTGGTAACACACTTCGCCACTGGGCATGGCAGCACCGAACGAGCGGGCCATGAAGTACTCGGCTGGCACGCCGGGCAGCGTCAACCCCGGCTCGGGCACGAAACCGAAACGGCCGTAGAAGCCGGGATCCCCCAGCACCACGCAGCCGGCCGCCCCTATCCCCTTGAGCTCGGCCAGACCCGCGTCCATCAGCCGTGACCCCAGCCCCCTGCCCTGAAGCGCAGGGGAGACGGAAATGGGGCCAAGGCCATACCAGTGCGGGCTGCCATCGCTGATGGTGACCGGCGAGAAGCAGAGGTGGCCGACCACCCGCCCCGCCTGCTCCGCCACCAGCGACAGGCTGAGTGCCCCGGCCTGGCGCAGGTCACGCACGATCAGCTGTTCGTTGTGATCGGTATGGGGGGCATTGAGGAACGCGGCCACGGTCAGCGCTTCAATGGCGTCGTGATCGGCGCCCGTTTCAGGTCGAATGAGAATATTCATAAGGTTTTCTCCGTTTGTTATCTTGCAATGGATGACCTGATCAGACTGCCTGCAGGCAGCAGATCACATAGCCATAGCTGCCCAGGTATTGGCGGTGAATGGCCACTTCCCGGCTCAGATCCTGCCAAGCTGGGCTATCCCCCAGCTCGGCACTGTGGCGCGCCAGATTGCGCTCGATGGGATCCAGATAGTTGTCCCAGGCCCTTGGCGGCAACGGGGTGTGCCACAGACAGCGATAACCCGCCTCCTGCACCGTTTTGAGCAGGCCCGCCAGGGTCTGCATGGCGGGATAATCTCGCTGCCAGAACGCCAGCGCCTCCTCTGGGGGCGTGTCAGTCAGCCACACCAGGTCGCTCAGCACCAGGCAGGCATCAGGATCGGCAAGGTACGCCCGCCAGGCTTTGAGCGCATTGGCCACCCCTATGGTGTAGGCGCTCCCCTCGGCCCAGATGAGATCGGCGGGGACCAGGTCCGCCGGCAGCGCCGCCATGTTGGCGCACAGGGTGGTGACCTGCTCAAAGCCAGCCGCGCTGGCCGATCTCGCCACGGCGGCCAGCGCCTCCTCGTCCAGATCGATGGCCACTATGGTGGCGTCCGTCACCTGTGCCAGCGCCAGGGTGGCGGAGCCGCGCCCGCAGCCCATGTCGAAGATCCGGCGAGGCTGGCTGGGCAGCGCGGCAAATTGCTGCTGGGTGAAGAGGCTATCGCCCGGCCCCCAATAGCTCATGCCATCCAGCAGCAGCTTGAAATCCCGGATGTAGCGCTCATGTTCATTCATGTCTTTGCTGAGCCACTGCAGGTGGTAACGCGCTTTTTCACTGAATCCCTGCTTCATCACCCAGGCAAAGTAAGCCTGCGGGGCTTGATGCTGCAGTTGCCGCTGCCAGGCCTTGAACTCGTCGCCGGAGTGCGCACGCAAACCGGCGAGATCCGCCAGCAGATCCCGGGCGCGTTGCATCCGCGCCAGCTCTTCATCCAGCTCCCTGACCCGGGCCTGCAATGCCGCCTGATCTATCTCGCCAGCCAGACAGGCGAGGCACTGCTTGAGGCTGAGACCACCTGCCTGCAGGGCCTGTACCATCCGCAGCCGCTGCAGATCGTCATCGTCGTAGTGGCGATAGCCGTTGGCGCCCCTCGTGCCCGTAATCACCCCCAGCTTCTCGTAATAGAGCAGGGTAGAGCGGGCCAGGCCGCAGCGCCGGGCCAGTTCGGATATTTTCATGACAGCGACTCGCAGTGGGGTCCGTGACCCGATGAAGGGAAGCTTAAACTGTGAAGCAATAGACGGGTCAACGACAACATCCGGGTTAACACCATAAAAAAACGGCCACCCTGAGGTGGCCGTCATCGACAGCAAGAGAGACTCGCGGGATCAGAGGCCGGCGGCTTCCAGATGCTCCACCAACAACTGCACGCTGCGGTTGCCACGCCACTCGTTGACGTCGAGCCGGTAGACCAGCCGCACCCGCTTCACCGAAGCATCGGGCCAGCGCTGCAAGTCGACGCCAAAGGCGATGGCATCCACCGCGTGGCCGGAATCCGTGGTCAGCATCATCTTGAGGTGCTTCTCCCCCACCAGCCGCTGCTGCACCAGCACGAACTCGCCGTCAAACAGCGGCTCGGGGAAGGCCTGACCCCAGGGGCCGGAGGCGCGAATAAGCTCCGCCAGCTCGAGGGTGAGCTCGTCCGGCAGCAGTTCGCCATCGGTGAGCAGCACCCCGGTCAAGAGCTCAGGGGTCACCAGCTCGCCGATGACCGCCTCAAAAGCCCGCCCGAAGGCCTCGATATTGGCCTTGGGCAGGGTCAACCCGGCCGCCATGGCGTGGCCGCCAAACTTGCCCATCAAGCCGGGGTGGCGGGTATCGAGCAGTTCCAGCGCATCGCGCAGGTGCACCCCCGGGATGGAGCGCCCGGAGCCCTTGAGCTCGGTCTCGCTGCTCTCGGCAAAGGCGATGACCGGGCGGTAGTACTTCTCCTTCACCTTGGAGGCCACCAGCCCCACCACCCCCTGATGCCACTCGTTTCGGTGCAGCACGATGCCGGAGGGCACCTCGCCGTCGCGAAAACGGATCTGCTCCAAAGTGGCGAGCGCCTCCTGCTGCATCCCCTGCTCGATCTCCTTGCGCTCCTGGTTGAGGCTGTCCATTTCGGAGGCGAACTGGCGCGCCAGGTTGATGTCGTCACAGAGCAGACAGGCGACCCCGAGGGACATGTCATCGAGCCGGCCCACCGCGTTGAGGCGCGGCCCCAGCGCAAAGCCGAGATCGGCAGCGCACAGGCGACGACCGTCGCGGCCCGACACATCCACCAGCGCCTGGATGCCGGGGCGACAACGGCCGGCCCGGATCCGCTGCAACCCCTGATGGACCAGGATGCGGTTGTTGCCATCCAGCGCCACCACGTCGGCCACGGTGCCGAGGGCCACCAGATCCAGGTAATCTGCCACGTTGGGGGCGCGCAGCCCCTGGCGCTCATACCAGCCGCTCTGGCGCAAATGGGTGTTGAGAGCCGCCATCAGATAGAAGGCGACCCCGACCCCGGCCAGGGACTTGGAGGGGAAGTCGCAGCCATGCTGGTTGGGGTTCACTATCGCGTCGGCGTCAGGCAGCTCCTGGCCGGGCAAATGGTGATCGGTAACCAGTACCTGCATGCCGGCCGCCTTGGCCGCCGCCACCCCGGCGATGCTGGAGATGCCGTTGTCCACCGTGATCAGGAACTCGGCGCCGCGGGCCACCGCCAGCTCGACGATCTCCGGGGTGAGGCCATAGCCGAACTCGAAGCGGTTGGGCACCAGAAAATCGATGTGGTGCCCCCCCATGGCGCGCAAGGCCAGCACGCACAGGGCCGAGCTGGTGGCGCCGTCGCAGTCAAAGTCACCGACGATGAGAATGCGTTTTTGCGCCGTCAGCGCCTCGGCCAGCAGCGGCACCGCCTGCGCCATGCCGAACAGACGCTGGGGCGGCAGCAGCTGGTTGGCGCTGCGCTCCAGCAGAGCGGGATCTTCTACCCCGCGGCTGGCGAAGATCTGGCGAAGTAGCGGGTGCAGGGTGGCGGGCAGATGGGAATCATCAACTCGCGGACGACGACGGATTTGCAGGGGCATTGATGTGATCCAGTATCTTGAGCAGTTGTTCGGGGCTCTGGTAACCGCGCACCAAGTCGCCATTGGGCAGGACCCAGCTCGGTGACGCCTTGATCCCGAGCCATTGGCTCAGGCCGATATGATGGGCAAGGATCGCATTACAGCCGCTCTCAGGCAAACGATCGCTGAAGTTGAGTTCGCGCAGCAGCCTGGGATCGCACCAGAGCGCCTGCGTCTCGGCCAGCTCGACGAAGGGGGCAGCCAGGGGCAGCAACTGCACGCTCACCCCTCTTTCCTGCAATTGCGGCAACTCGTCCAGCACGGCGTGACAGCGGCGGCAGCCGAGATCGGTAAACAGGGTCACCCGGTAGCGCTCGTTCGGCGCCTTGAGCCAGAGCCGGGCCTCCCCTATCTGGGAGAGCGCCAGCCTGCGTTGCTGCTGCTGGCTGAGCCGGGTGAGGTTTCTCATGTCGTGGGCCAGATCCAGCATGGAGCCCTGCAGCACATAGTCTCCCCTGGCATCGCTGTAGAGCAGTCCCTGGGCCGTGCCCAGCAGATAGAGGCCCGGCATGGGGGTCTCGTCCACCAGGTAGACCTGCACACCGAGGCGCTGCTCTATGGTCTGTTTCAACACATGGGGGTCCATCCCCGCGCTGGCCGCAAAAGCGCACAGCAGCATCATTCCCAGCAGTAAATATCGCATCAGCTCATTCACTTGGCATGATTGAAGGGTCTCATAAGGTAACCCAGACAATTCCCTCTCCCAAAGACCTTAATTAGTGATTGATTAATAACGTCCGCAAGAAAAAATCACGGGATGACAGGTTGCCAATCGGGCTTGAGCCCCGCAAGCTAATCAGGACGACGGGAGACATCTTTAGTCATCCCTCTGTTTTGCTGATGTTTTATTATTCAAATCGACGTGCGCTCAGGTGGCACTTCGTCCATTTCTAGGGGGAAAAATGAGTCTGATTCAAGAGTTCAAGGCCTTTGCATCCAGGGGCAATGTGATCGACATGGCTGTCGGTATCATCATAGGTGCCGCCTTTGGCAAGATTGTCTCCTCCTTCGTGGGAGACGTGATCATGCCCCCCATCGGGCTGATCCTGGGGGGCGTGGATTTCAGCGATCTCGCCGTGACCCTGAAGGCCGCCGAAGGGGATGCCCCTGCCGTGGTCATCGCCTACGGCAAGTTCATCCAGACCTGTATCGACTTCCTGATCATCTCCTTCGCCATCTTCATGGGGCTCAAGGCCATCAACACCCTGAAGAAGAAGCAGGAAGAGGAAGCCGCTGCCCCGGCCGGCCCCACCAAGGATCAGGAGCTGCTGACCGAGATCCGCGACTTGCTGAAATCCCAGCAGGGGAAATAACCGTTTCCTCCCTGTCGTGTGCTGAAAAAAAACCGCCTTCGGGCGGTTTTTTGTTGCAAGGCAGGTGAGGCGATCAGGCTCTGGGGTGGTGCTGGCCGTGCAGTGCCTTGAGCCGCTCGTTGGCCACGTGGGTATAGATCTGGGTTGTGGAGAGATCCGCGTGGCCCAGCAGCATCTGCACCACTCGCAGATCGGCGCCGTGATTGAGCAGGTGGGTGGCGAAGGCGTGACGCAGGGTGTGGGGGGAGAGCTCGCCCTGGATGCCGGCGCGCTGGGCATAGAGCTTGATGCGGTGCCAGAAGGTCTGACGGGTCATCATGCGCGCCTGCTTGGAGGGGAACACCACGTCCGAGCTGGTGCCGCCGAGGAGCAGGGTACGCGCCTCCCGGTAGTAGCGCTCCAGCCAGTGCACCGCCTCCTCCCCCATGGGGACCAGGCGCTCCTTGTTGCCCTTGCCCACCACCCGCACCAGCCCCTGGCGCAGGCTGACGTGTTCGGCGGTCAGCCCCACCAGCTCGGACACCCGCAGCCCGGTGGCGTAGAGCAGCTCGAGCATTGCCTTGTCCCGCAGCTCCAGCGGATCGTCCACCAGGGGGGCTTGCAGCAGCGCCTCCACCTCGGCTTCGCTCAGATCCGATGGCAGCTTTTTGGGGAGCTTTGGCCCCTCCAGCAGCACGGTGGGATCGTCGCTGCGCAGCTTCTCGCGATTGAGATACTGGTAGAAGCGGCGCAGGGCCGAGAGGAAACGGGCCGTACTGCTGGCCGCGAACTGATGGTCCACCCGCCAGGCGAGGTAGTGCTGGATGTCGTCCAGCCCCGCCAGCAGCAGGGAACCGCCTTGCTCATCGAGCCAGAGGGCAAATTTTTCCAGGTCGCTGCGATAGGAGCTGACCGTGTTGTCGGAAAGCCCCCGCTCCAGCCAGAGGGCGTCGAGAAACGGCTCGATCAGGGGATGGGATTCTGCTTTGCTCATGGTGCGCCGCGCTCAGGGAAACAGGTCGCCATTGTAACGTGCCGACCCACCCGGGCCGCAAGGCAAGGCTGCACATCCCCTCAGGCGGTGAAGAGCCCGGCGCAATCTGCTAGACTGGCGCCCTCCCCCCGGGCGCCGCTGTGCCGGTCACGCCCCTTGCCGACTGCGATCAAGAGAAGAGCGATGAAGATAGGTTTGTTTTATGGCTCCACCACCTGCTACACCGAGATGGCCGCCGAGAAGATCCGCGCCCTCATCGGCCCCGAGCTGGTCGATCTCCACAACATCAAGGATGTGCCCCTCGCCCGCATGCAGGAGTACGACATCCTGATCCTGGGCATCTCCACCTGGGACTTCGGCGAGCTGCAGGAGGACTGGGAATCCCGCTGGGAAGACATCGCCGACCTGCATCTGGAGGGACGCATCATCGCCCTGTTTGGCATGGGCGATCAGCTGGGCTATGGGGAGTGGTATCAGGATGCCCTCGGCCTGCTGCACGATCAGCTGGTCCCCAAGGGAGTCAAGCTGGTGGGCTACTGGCCCAACGAGGGGTACGAGTTTGACGCCTCCAAGGCGCTCATCGACGATGGCCGTCACTTCGTCGGGCTGGCCCTCGATGACGCCAACCAGTACGACCAGACCGAGTCCCGCATCGAGCAGTGGGTCGACCAGATCCTGAGCGAGATCCACGAACTGCTCTGACCCTGGCCGTCTGGATGTTCGACGACGCCAGCCAATGGACGACCAGACCGACCCCGCATCGAGCAGTGGGTCGACCAGATCCTGAGCGAGATCCACGAACTGCTCTGATCCTGATCGCCTGGATGTTCGACGACGCCAGCCAATGGGCGACCAGATCGACCCCGTATCGAGCAGTGGGTCAACCAGATCCTGAGCGAGATCCACGAACTGCTCTGACCTTTATCGCCTGGATGTTCGACGACACCGGCCAATGGGCGACCAGACCGACCCCGTATCGAGCAGTGGGTCGACCAGATCCTGAGCGAGATCCACGAACTGCTCTGACCCTGATCGCCTGGATGTTCGACGACGCCAGCCATTGGACGACCAGACCGACCCCGTATCGAGCAGTGGGTCAACCTCATATAAAACGAGCGCCATGAGCGGCGCCAACCTCCCCTGCCGGTAGCCTGCGCTCGGGCTGCCGGGCGCATAAATCGCACCGATTTTCTCGTTTGGTATCATCGGCTGACGCTATAGCGACTTTTTGCTTCTGGTCTGCAACAATGAGGTCGACACCCCATAACAACACAACGCCGGGTGTCGGAAGCAAACGGACAGACCAGAAAAGGATATTCTATGACTTCATTCTCCCTGTTGGCCCCCGCCATCGCACGCGACGTGCTCGATCACGCGCTGGCGCTGGGTGCCGATTTCGCCGAGCTGTTTGTGGAGCGCAAGCGCCGCAGCCAGCTCAGCCTGCTCTCCAGCCAGATAGAGAACATCAGCGGTGGTCTCGACTTCGGTATCGGCGTTCGCCTGTGCTACGGCCACAAGGTGCTCTACGGCTACACCAACCTGGCCGATCGCAACGAGCTCTTGCGCATCGTTACCCTGCTGGCGGCCAAGGACAGGCGTGACCCCGTGGTCACCGCCACTGCCTTTGACTTCACCCGCCTGACCGACCGCAACCCGATCGCTCTGCCGCTGTCGGCCGACAAGCTGCTGGAGCAGAAGATCGCCTACCTGCATGCCATGGACGCTGCGGCCCGCGCCGAGAGCGACAAGGTGAGCCAGTTCTCGGGCAACGTGCTCGGCTGGGAGCAGGAGGTGGAGATCTTCAACAGCGAAGGGGTGCAGGTGAGCGATCGCCGCCACTACAACCGCATCATGGCTCAGACCATCGCCCTTGACGGGGGCGAGCAGAGTGTAGGCTATGAAGCCCCCGGTGCCATGAAGGGATGGGAGCATGCCGAGAGCATCGATCCCCGCGAGCTGGCTCTCACCGCTACCCGCCAGGCACTGGTGAAGCTGGGCGCCGCCCCCTGCCCGAGCGGCAAGCTGCCGGTCATCATGGAGAGCGGCTTTGGCGGCGTCATCTTCCACGAGGCGTGCGGTCACCTGCTGGAGACCACCTCGGTAGCCAAAAAGGCATCCGTGTTCCACGACAAGATGGGCCAGCTCATCGCCAACCCCGCGGTCAGCGCGGTGGACGAGGGCTTGCAGGGCAACGCCTGGGGCTCCATCAACGTCGATGACGAGGGGATGGCGACCCAGCACACCCAGCTCATCAAGGACGGCGTGCTGACCGGCTTCCTAGTGGACAGAATGGGGGCCCTTCGCACCGGCTACGCCCGCACCGGTTCCGGGCGCCGGGAATCCTACAAGTTCGCCCCCGCCTCCCGCATGCGCAACACCTATATCGAACCGGGCAACTACAGCCTCGACGACATGCTGGCAACCGTGGAGCACGGCATCTATGCCAAGCGGATGGGGGGTGGCTCTGTGCAGCCCGGTACCGGCGAGTTCAACTTCAACGTGCAGGAGGCCTACCTCATCGAGGGGGGCAGGATCACCCGGCCCCTCAAGTCGGCCACCCTGATCGGCACCGGCCCGCAGGTATTGAAGGAGATCTCCATGGTGGGGCGCGATCTGGCCCTCTCCGCCGGCATGTGCGGCTCGGTCTCCGGATCCATTCCCGCCTCGGTCGGCCAGCCGCCGCTCAAGGTTGACAGCATTCTGGTCGGAGGGAACGCCTGATGAACATCCATGACACTCTATGCGGTTCCATCTCCCGCCTCATTCGCGTTTCAGTCGGCCAGCCGCCGCTCAAGGTTGACAATATCCTGGTCGGAGGGAACGCCTGATGAGCCAACTCGACATGAACCAACTGCTTGCCCGTCTGCTGGAGCAGGTCGCCGATCTGGGTGCCGAGGCAGACGTCATCGCCAATCAGGAGAAGGCCTTCTCCCTCAAGGCCGACAAGGGCGAACTCAGTGAATACAAGGTCACCAGCAGCCAGCAGATCGGCATTCGCCTCATCAAGGAAGGCCGGGTCGGCATCGCCTATTCCGAGTCCCTCGACGCGTCGGCCCTGGACGCCATGGTGCAGGATGCGCTGGATGCCGGCCGCTTCGCCAAGGTGGACCCGGATCAGCGCATCACAGTGCAGCAGAGCCGGCTCATCACCGACTGCGCCGAGATACATCAGGCCGACACCACGGCGGTGGAAGAGAAGATCGCCCTGACCCTGCGCCTCGAGTCCGACATGCTGGCCCTGCCGGACGTGACCGGCGCCCCCTACAACGGCTTCTTCGAGGGGGAGAGCCGCCTCTGGCTTGCCAACAGCCAGGGCAGCCTCTGCGAACATCAGGAATTCAGCGTCGGCTGCCACAGCTCCGCTCTCATCGAGCGAGAGGGCCGCCAGTCCATGCACTACCAGGGACAGTACGCACGACGCTTCGACGAGTTGGAGAGCCAGCCTCTCATCCGCCAGATCCACGCCGTGGCCGATGGCCTGCTGATGGGTGAGGCGGTGCCGAGCGGTCGCTACAGCGTCATCTTCAGCACCCACTGCTTTGCCAGCCTGTTTGGCTGCTTCCAGTCCGCACTGTCTGGCAAGTGGGCCCAGCAGGGGATCAACCCCTGGCGCGACAAGCTGGGCCAAAGCGTGGCTTCTCGCTGGCTCACCCTGGAGAGTCGTGCCTATATGCCGGGGGGCATGAAGATCAAGGCGTTTGACGGCGAAGGGGCCGCCACTTCGGATCTCCTGCTCATCGGCGAGGGGGAGCTCAAGACCCTGCTGCACAACAGCGCCACCGCCCGCCACTTCGGCGTGACAAGCAACGGTGCAGCCGCCCGCAGTGCCCGCAGTGCCCTGGACGTGGCCCCTCGTCACCTGGTGTTCGGGCTCGGCCCCCACGGCGAGGCCGAGGTACAAAGCGGTGAGTACCTGGAGCTGGTCAAGCTGGACGGCCTGCACTCCGGGGCCGATGCGGTGAGCGGCGACTTCTCGTTCGGCGCCTCCGGCTTCCTCTGCCGAAATGGCGAGCGCGTGGCACCGGTACGCGGCATCACGGTGGCGGGCAACTTCTATCGTCTGCTCGGGGAGCTGGAAGCGGTCGGCAACCAGCTGCATCACGACGATGGCAAGGACTTCTATGCCCCGCTGATCCGCTTTGGCGGGCTCAGCATTGCCGGCAAATAAGAGGGGGAGCCTTACTCGGCTCCTCCCCCTTCAAGCGGCGCCATCAGGCGCCGCTTTTTTTATCCATGGCGCCCCCCGACAGCCACTTCTAACCTCAAAGAGCCACCGACCGCGTTGGCCGGGAACTCTGGAGAATACGACGATGGACAACACCCTGGTCTGGGCCGATATTCCGACACGGGATCTGGATCGCGCCATGGACTTTTACTCGGCCCTGCTCGATGTGCAGGTCACCCCCATCCAGGAAGAGACCATGCGCTTTGCCATGCTGCGCCACGACGGCAGCAACGCGGCGGCCTGTCTCGGCCCCATGGACAAATATCACCAGCCCGGCGGTGCCGGTCCCCTCATCTATCTCTCCCTCGGTGACAGGCTGCAGGAGGCGGAGCTGCTGGTCCCCCGGCTCGGCGGGCGGGTGCTGGAGCCTCTGCACAGCATCGGCAGCGGTCATGGCTCCCGGGTCATCATCGAGGATACCGAAGGCAACTGGCTGGCCCTCTATGCCCCACCAGCCAGCTGACGTCCGGATACACAGAAACAACAACGGCGACCTGATGGTCGCCGTTGTTGTTTAACTGCACTTGCCGGCCATTACGCCTCTGGATTGAGGCGGGTCGGGATGCCGGTACGCTGTTCCAGCACCTGCTTGACCACGTTGGAATCGCTGTCAGCATGGGCGATGAAGCGGGTGGTAGCCGGGGTCATGGGCAGCGGCACGGAGGCGGTGGAGTTGAACTCTTCCTCGGTGCGCGACAGCGGCTCGTGCACTTCCATGTAGCGACCGCCATCCGGCTCGACCGTGGTCTTGACCGGCTGGTTGACGAACTGGACGCGGGTGCCGACCGGCACGTGATCGAACAGGTACTTGATGTCGTCGGCGCGCAGGCGCACGCAGCCGCTGCTCACCCGCAAACCGATGCCGAAGGTGGCGTTGGTGCCGTGGATGGCGTACAGGTTGCCGATGTAGAGCGCGTGCAGGCCCATGGGGTTGTCCGGGCCGGCCGGCCAGACCGCGGGCAGGGTCTTGCCCTGGGCGGCGTAGCGGCGACGGATATTCTCGGTCGGGGTCCAGGTCGGGTTGGCACGCTTGCGCTCAACCTTGGTGATCCAGTTCTCCGGGGTGTTGACCCCGAGCTGGCCGATGCCGATGGGCAGCACATGCACCACGTTCTTGCCCTTCGGGTAGTAGTAGAGACGCATCTCCGCCACGTTGATGACGATCCCTTCGCGGGGAGCGTTGGGCAGGATCAGCTGATGGGGAATGATCAGCGTGCTGCCCGCCTTGGGCAAGTAGGGGTCGACGCCCGGGTTGGCTTCCATGATGTTGGTCAGACCCAGCTGGAAGTCGGAGGCGATCTGCTCCAGCGGACGGTTGTCTGCGGGCACCACGTATTCCTGGTTCTCACCGATCAGGCGGCTGTTGGCTGCAGGCAGCGGGTATTCAACGGCGGCGGCCTGCTGGCTGACCAGCGCCAGCGTACATAAAAGAGCCGAAGCGGCAATGCGAAGGGGATTCATAAAATTCCTGTATGGTTTCCTGTTCCTGTGGGCCTTTGCCCTGCTCATCATCGGTCTCTTGTGGGCCCGTCACCGGGGACCAACAACCGAGCGCGCATTCTTTCCCGAGCAGGGCAAAATTTCAACTTGGAGATGGTCTTTTTCGCCGAAAAGATCCATTTCACTGCCAACTCGGGGGCATCTTTCACCCCTTGCACTCTAGCAACCCCAGTCTGAGCGTAAAATGAACATGGCGCAGGCATGTCAAGGCCGTCCCAAATTGCATGACGAGGCGGTCACGAGTACAATCTCGCACCCCGTATATCCGGAGTATCGAGTCACCTCCTGCTCCGATGTACCCCCATCGGATGGCCGTGCGTCGAAGACGGTCGCGCCACCGATGAACCCACACGACGCCATCAGGTGGCGCCGTCCTGATTTGCAATCAGATAAAAGAGTCCAACATGTTCAGACCAGAATTGCTCTCCCCTGCCGGGACCCTCAAGAACATGCGCTACGCCTATGCCTATGGCGCAGACGCCGTCTATGCGGGCCAGCCGCGCTACAGCCTGCGGGTGCGCAACAACGAATTCGATCACGAGAATCTGCAGCTCGGCATCAACGAGGCCCATGCCCTCGGCAAGCAGTTCTATGTGGTGGCCAACATCCAGCCCCACAACTCCAAGCTCAAGACCTTCATCCGCGACATGCGCCCCGTGGTGGATATGAAGCCGGATGCACTCATCATGTCCGACCCCGGCCTCATCATGATGATGCGCGAAGCCTTCCCCGACATGCCTATCCACCTCTCGGTGCAGGCCAACGCGGTCAACTGGGCCACGGTGAAGTTCTGGCATCAGATGGGCCTGACCCGTGCCATCCTCTCCCGCGAGCTGTCTCTCGACGAGATCGAGGAGATCCGCATGCAGGTGCCGGAGATGGAACTGGAGGTCTTCGTCCACGGGGCGCTGTGCATGGCCTACTCCGGCCGCTGCCTGCTCTCCGGCTACATCAACAAGCGTGACCCCAATCAGGGCACCTGCACCAACTCCTGCCGCTGGGAGTACAAGGTGCACGAGGGCAAGGAAGATGACGTGGGCCAGATCGTCCACCGCCAGGAGCCCATCGCCGTGCAAAAGGTGGATCCGACCCTGGGCGCAGGCAAGCCGACCGATGCCCTGGTGCTGCTGGAAGAGTCCAACCGCCCGGGCGAGTTCATGACCGCGTTTGAAGACGAGCACGGCACCTACATCATGAACTCCAAGGATCTGCGCGCCGTCGAGCACGTCGAGCGCCTGACCAAAATGGGCGTTCATTCGCTGAAAATCGAAGGCCGTACCAAGTCCTTCTACTATTGCGCCCGTACCGCCCAGGTCTATCGCAAGGCCATCGACGATGCGGTGGCTGGCCGTCCATTCGATCCGACCCTGATGGGCACCCTCGAGAACCTGGCCCACCGCGGCTACACCGAGGGCTTCCTGCGCCGTCACAACCACAGCGAATACCAGAACTACGACTACGGTTACTCCGTCTCCGACACCCAGCAGTTCGTCGGCGAGATCACAGGTCGCAACGGTGACATGGTCGAGGTCGAGGTGAAGAACAAGTTCCTGCTGGGCAACAGCCTGGAGCTGATGACCCCCCAGGGCAACCTCAGCTTCAACCTGGAGCAGATGCAAAACCGCAAGGGTGAGCTCATCGACACCGCGCCGGGCAACGGCCATGTGGTTTACGTGCCGGTTCCCAAGGAGATCGACGTGAATTACGGCATCCTGCTGCGCAACCTCGGCGAGCGCGAGGATACCCGTCAACCTCACTCGGCGGCCTGAGATGGCACTGCTCATCACCGACAAGTGCATCAACTGTGACATGTGCGATCCGGAGTGTCCGAACCAGGCCATCGCCCTGGGAAGCAAGATCTACGAGATAGACCCGGATCGCTGCACCGAATGCGTCGGCCACTATGAGAAGCCCACCTGCATCAGCGTCTGCCCTATCGACTGCATCATCTGGGATCCCGCCCATGTGGAGACCGAAGATCAGTTGATGGAAAAGTTCGTGCGGATGCACAGGCAGTAGCTGTAGCACCTGCATCAGCGTCTGCGCCCTATCGACTGCATCCTCCGGAATCCCGTCCATAGGGTGGAAACCGAAGATCAGCGGATGGAGAAGTTTGTGCGGATGCACAGGCAGTCAGCGTCTGACACTCGTGGTGTGCATTATCCAGAAATAGAAAAAGCCGGGCATGCCCGGCTTTTTCTATTGCGCTGCCCTTCCCTCAGGATTTGACCAGTTTTTGCAGCGCCTCGAGTTCGCGCTGGGCTTCCAGCAACTCGGCCTGGGACTCCTCCAGCTTGGACTGCTTCTTGGCAATCTTGTCCGGCTTGCCCGATACCCGTGCACTCTGCAACTCGGCCAGCCGCTCTTCCACTTCTTCCCTCTGCTTGACCACCTTGCGTTGCTGCTCCTCAAGGAGCCCGGCATCGGTACAATGGGCCTCCAGGTTGCGCAGTGCCCGCTCAAGGCCGGCTACCTGCTCCTGGTTGTTGTGCGCCCTGGCGAACGCAAGCTGATCCGTCACGGCCTGCTGTCTGGCCTTGCAGCCGATGTTTTCACTACCATAGGCTTGTCCGGCCAACAACAATAAGCCTATTCCGGCGATCTTCCACATAACAACCTCTTTGTTCTGTCATACTGGATGGCCGTCCATGAGACCTGACTCCCTGTGTGAGGTCAAGACACACGGGGCCGGGCTACGACAGAGTGTGCTCTGCATCATGCCGGGCCGCTTTCGCCAAAGCTACAATGGCCCTTTCAATCAGGAGAGCCACATGACCCAACACATTCTCATCATTGCCAACGGCGCCCCCTATGGCAGCGAGTCCCTGTTCAATGCCCTGCGCCTCGGCATCGCCCTCAAAGAGGAGGGAAAGGTAGACCTCAACCTCTTCCTGATGTCGGATGCCGTCACTGCGGCTCTGGCCGGGCAGGCTCCGGCCGAGGGCTACAACCTGCGCCAGATGCTGGAGATACTGCTGGCTCAGGGCACCCGGATCCGGCTTTGCAAGAGCTGCACCGATGCGCGCGGCATCACCCCGCTACCCCTTGTCGAGGGCATAGAGATAGGCACCCTCCCCTTGCTGGCCCAATGGACTCTGGCCGCCGACAAGGTGCTGACCTTCTAGCCGTCAGGGCCCGGCCCGGACCAGTGCTGGGCGCGAGGTCCGGGTACTCAGACCATAGAGCATCAGGATCACCAGGCAGAGCAGCGCCATCAGGGCGTAAAGCCAGCTCCCGCCCCAATGGGCCAGCACCCAGCCTCCCAGCAAGGCCCCCATGGCCACCCCGAGTCCGGAGATGGAGGCCGCCCCGAAATAGCTCCCCTTCAAATGACCAGGTGCCATCTGATCGATCAGCACATTGAGCAAGGGGAAGAGGATGCACTCCCCGACGCTCAGGAGGATCACCGCCACTATCCAGTGCCACCAGATGGCGGTATCCCCCAGCGCAAACTGCAACTGGGCGCCGAGAAAGAGCGCCACCCCGAGTTGCAGCTTGCGCCGCGTGGACCAGCGGGCAGTCAGGTGCAGCAGGGGGAACTGCAGCATCACTATGGTCAGCGCATTGGTCGTCACCAGCCAGCCGATGAGCCGCTCCACCTCCGGCGTCCCCGCGCGGGTCAGATACTGGATGAGGGGCGACTCGAACTGGGCATAGACCAGCATCAGCAGCAGATTGGCCATGATCAGCAGCAGAAACCCCCTGTCCTGCCAGAGCACCCGCAGCACGGCACGCATGCCGGGCCCGGCCGCTTGGCTGGTGTGGCAACCTGCCAGCCTGAACCCGATGACAAAGACGATGCCAAGCAGCAGATAGCTGGCACTGAGCAACAGGAAGGTCTCCTGACGCGCGCTCAGGCCATAGGTGACGCCGAGCAGAGGACCGATGGCCGCCCCCAGGTTGAGCAGAAAATAACGCAGGTGCAGCGCCAGCTCACGGGCTTTGGGCTCGGCCAGATTGTCGGCCATCAGTGCCTTGCCCGGTGAGTCGATGAGACCGTAGGAGAGTCCGCTGCCGATCACCCCGAGTGCCAGCCAGCCCACCTGGTGGGAGAGGCCGAGCAGGGCCACGCTGGCGGCGGAAACCAGGCAGCCGAACAGCAGGATGTTGCGCCGCCCCCATTTGTCCGAGAGCCAGCCGCCATAGAAGCTGACAAGAGTGGAAAGCGCCGCCGTGGCCCCCAGGATGGCGCCTATCAGGGTCGCCGAAAGTCCGTAGTCACGGTAGAGCAGGATGGAGAGAAAGGGCCAGACCATGAAGAAGGTGGTACGCACCATGAAAGTGCCCAGGATGACGATCCAGACCAGGGAAGGAAACTGCCTGAGGTAGGCCCATGACATGCTGCAATTCCTTTTGCCAACGAAGCGGGGTCGTCCCTTATATCAAGGGGCGCCAAAAGGAACAAGGAGACAATCTGCGCCATGCCGGGCGACAGGCACAAAAAAGCCGACCCAAGGGTCGGCTCTTTCACATACGGCAGCCTTATTCGGCAGCCGGCTCTTCGACGGCAACGGCAGCAGGAGCAGCAGCCGCTTCGGTCGGTGCGTTCGCTTCCTTGATGGAGAGACGCACACGGCCCTGACGGTCCACTTCCAGTACCTTCACCTTCACCACGTCACCGATTTTCAGGAAGTCGGCCACGTTCTGTACGCGGGCATCGGTGATCTGGGAGATGTGCACCAGACCGTCTTTACCCGGCAGGATGTTGACGAAGGCGCCGAAGTCAGCCAGGCGCACGACCTTGCCTTCGTAGATGCGGTTCACTTCGATCTCGGCGGTGATGGCCTCGATGCGGCGGATCGCTTCCATGGCGGCTTCGTTGGCCACGGCGGAGATGCGAACGGTACCGTCATCATCCAGCTCGATGTTGGTGCCGGTCTCTTCGGTCAGTGCACGGATCACGGAACCACCCTTGCCGATCACATCCTTGATCTTCTCAGGATTGATCTTGATGGTGTGGATGCGCGGTGCGAAATCGGAGATCTGAGCACGGGGAGCCTGGATAGCTTCGTCCATCACTTTCAGGATGTGCAGACGAGCGCCACGAGCTTGCTTCAGCGCTATCTCCATGATCTCTTTGGTGATGCCTTCGATCTTGATGTCCATCTGCAGCGCGGTCACACCTTCGCTGGTACCGGCTACCTTGAAGTCCATGTCGCCCAGGTGATCTTCGTCACCCAGGATGTCGGACAGCACGACGAAACCTTCTTCTTCCTTCACCAGACCCATGGCGATACCGGCAACGGAGGCCTTGATCGGCACACCGGCATCCATCAGCGCCAGGGAGGAACCACAGACAGACGCCATGGAGGAGGAGCCGTTGGATTCGGTGATTTCAGAGACCACGCGCACCACGTACGGGAACTCGGCGGCGCTCGGCATCACGGCAGCAACGCCGCGCTTGGCCAGACGGCCGTGACCGATCTCACGACGCTTCGGGCTGCCCATCATGCCGGTCTCGCCGACGCAGTAGGGCGGGAAGTTGTAGTGCAGCATGAAGCGATCGGCGCGGTTGCCGGTCAGCTCGTCGATGTTCTGGGCGTCACGCTCGGTACCCAGCGTGGCCACCACGATGGCCTGGGTTTCACCACGGGTGAACAGGGCAGAACCGTGGGCACGGGGCAGGATGCCGGTACCGACGGAGAGGGCGCGGATCATTTCCGGATCGCGACCGTCGATACGCGGCTCACCACGTACGACGCGACCACGGACGATGCGGCTCTCCAGGCTGTGGAACTCTTCGCCGATCTTCTTGGCATCTTCTTCCACGCCGGATGCGATGACTTGCTCGACCACGCGGCCCTTGATGGCAGCGATGGTTTCGTAGCGAACAGCCTTCTCGGTGATGCGGTAGGCTTCACCCAGCTCAGCGGTGGCCAGTTCGGCAACTTTGGCTTTCAGCGCTTCGTTGACGGCAGGCGGGGTCCAGTCCCAAGGCTTGGTACCGACGTCGGCAGCGAATTCATTGATGGCGTTGATCACGGTCTGCATCTGCTCGTGACCGTAGACCACGGCGCCCAGCATCACCTCTTCGGAGAGGATGGCCGCTTCGGATTCCACCATCAGCACCGCATTGGCAGTACCGGCAACCACCAGATCCAGATCGCTCTGGGGCAGTTCGGTGGTGGTCGGGTTCAGCACGTACTGGCCGTTCATGTAACCCACGCGGGCTGCACCGATCGGGCCGCCGAACGGGATGCCGGAGATGGCCAGGGCCGCGGAGGCACCGATCATGGCAACGATGTCGGGAGAAACGGCCGGGTTCACGGACATGACGGTGGCAACCACCTGAACCTCATTGAGGAAGCCTTCCGGGAACAGCGGACGGATGGGACGGTCGATCAGACGGGAGATGAGGGTCTCACCCTCGCTCGGACGGCCTTCACGACGGAAGAAACCACCCGGGATACGACCAGCAGCATAGGTACGCTCCTGATAGTTGACGGTCAGCGGGAAGAAATCACGGCCGTGATCGGCCTCTTTCTTGCCAACGACAGTCACGAAGACACAGGTATCGTCCATGCTGACCATGACGGCCGCAGTGGCTTGACGGGCCATCACACCGGTTTCCAGTGTGACGGTGTGTTGACCGTACTGGAATGACTTTACAATAGGATTCACGTGAATTTCCTTTTAACAATTTGGCGCTTTAAATTCGCGTGCAAGTATACTTGATTCGCATCAAAAGGTAAGCGCGGACGTCAATTCTGTGAGGCAGGCAACGGCCTGCATCCTGTTTGAAACGGGCAATAAAAAAGGGGAACCTCGCGGTTCCCCTTTTTTGCGAAATCTGATGGTCGATTAACGACGCAGACCCAGCTTGGCGATCAGAGCAGCGTAGCGCTGAACGTCTTTACGCTTCAGGTAGTCCAGCAGCTTACGACGCTGGGAAACCATGCGCAGCAGACCGCGACGACCGTGGTGATCCTTGGCGTGCTCCTTGAAGTGACCTTGCAGATGGTTGATCTGGGCAGTCAGCAGGGCAACTTGCACTTCGGGGGAACCGGTGTCGTTGGCGCCACGAGCGTTGTCGGCAACGATTTGAGCTTTGATCTCAGCATTTAGAGACATGGTATTACTCCAGTAGAGTGTTTAAAGGTTCACAGCCAATCTCTAATTCAGCCGTGAAATGAGGGCGGTATCATAATCGTCCCTGCCCCTTTTCGCAACGGGAAAGACGCGTGACAGACCGATACCGCCTGAGGATCACTCCTCGTCGTGGTAGCGAACAAGACGCTTGGGCGCCACGCGCCCCTCGTCATCGATCTCGCCAACCCCGATAAATTCGCGCTCCGGGCCAACCGTCATGCGGACCTGGCCGCTTTGGGGGCTACCTGCCACCTGCACGGCCTGACCCTGGTTCACATAGGCGGCCACGGCGACCAGCATGTTCACCTCGGGCAGAGAGGCCACGGCGGTGTCCATCGGCAGCAACAGGGGATCCAGCTGCTCCCGTGGCGGAATGCTTTCGGCCTTGGCCTGCTCGAAGATGCACTCGAGCTGCTCCAGGGTCAGCATCCGCTCATAGGGGTAGCTGGCCACCTGGGTGCGACGCAGCTGGGTGACGTGAGCGCCACAGCCCAGCACTTCACCGAGATCGTCCACCAGGGAGCGGATATAGGTACCCTTGCTGCAATGCACTTCCAGCTTCACCTCGTCCCCCTCGAAGCCGAGCAGCTTGAGTTCGAAGATGGTGATGGGACGGGCTTCCCGCTCGATCTCGATCCCTTCACGGGCATATTCGTAGAGCGGACGGCCGTTGTGCTTGAGGGCGGAGTACATGGACGGCACCTGCATGATGGGGCCGCGGAACTGGTCCAGCGCCTCGATCAGGGTACCCACGGCCACGTTCACCGGACGGGTGGAGACCACCTCGCCGTCGGAGTCGCTGGTATTGGTGCGCTCGCCCAGCTTGGCGGTCACCTCATAGCGCTTGTCCGCTTCCAGCAGATACTGGGAGAACTTGGTGGCCTCCCCGAGGCAGATCGGCAACATGCCGGTGGCCAGGGGGTCCAGGGCGCCGGTATGGCCAGCCTTGGCGGCGTTGTAGATCCGCTTGACCTTCTGCAACACATCGTTGGAAGTCAGGCCGGTCGGTTTGTCCAGCAGCAGGATGCCGTGTACGTCACGGCCTTTGAAACGACGTCTACGAGACATCTCAGGCGTTATCCTCAGTCGTGTCATCCGGTGCGGATTGCTCTTCGTCACGACCGGCTTCAGTCATGCGACGCTTGTCTTCACGCACAGTGTTGGTCACCAGGTTGGAGAGGCGCATCCCCTCGACCAGGGTCTGGTCGTAGTAGAAACGCAGCTCGGGCACCACCCGCAGACGCATGGCGCTGCCCAGCAGGCTGCGGATGTAACCGGCAGCCTCGGTCAGGCCCTTGAGCCCTTCCTTGATGCGCTCGGCGTCATTCTCCAGTTGCAAGAAGGTGACATAAACCTTGGCATAGTTGAGGTCCTTGGAGACCTCCACGTCGGAGACGGTCACCATGCCGATGCGCGGGTCTTTCACCTCGCGCTGCAGGATCAGCGCGATTTCACGCTGGATCTGCTGTCCGACCCGACGGGTCCGGCTGAATTCTCTGGCCATATTCTATCCTGCGATAAAAGGGGGCCGCGGCCCCCTATTTGTTCTAACGCTCGGCTTACAGAGTCCGTTGGATTTCAACGGTCTCGTACACCTCGATCTGGTCGCCTTCGCGCACGTCGTTGTAGTTCTTGACCGCGATACCACACTCGTAGCCGTTGCGAACTTCGTTGACGTCATCCTTGAAGCGGCGCAGGGATTCCAGCTCGCCTTCATAGATAACCACGTTGTCACGCAGAACGCGAATGCGGTTGGAACGCTTGACCACACCTTCGGTGACCATACAGCCAGCAACGGCGCCGAACTTCGGCGACTTGAAGACGCTACGCACTTCAGCCAGACCGATGATCTCCTGACGATACTCAGGAGCCAGCTTGCCGCTCATGGCCTGCTTCACTTCGTCGATCAGGTCATAGATGACGGAGTAGTAACGCAGATCCAGGCTCTCGGATTCGATGACCTTGCGCGCAGAAGCGTCGGCACGGACGTTGAAGCCCACCAGGATGGCGCTGGAAGCCGCGGCCAGGGTCGCGTCGGTTTCGGTGATGCCACCTACGCCGGAACCCACGATCTTCACCTTCACTTCGTCGGTGGAGAGTTTGACCAGCGCATCGCAGATCGCTTCCACAGAGCCTTGTACATCGGCCTTGATCACCACGTTCACTTCGGACACTTCGCCCTCGGTCATGTTGGCAAACATGTTTTCCAGCTTGGCCTTCTGCTGGCGAGCCAGCTTGACTTCGCGGAACTTGCCCTGACGGTAGAGCGCCACTTCACGGGCTTTCTTCTCGTCACGCACGACCGTGGCTTCGTCACCGGCAGAGGGAACGCCGGACAGACCCAGAATTTCCACTGGCAGAGAGGGACCGGCTTCCTTGATCTCGCGACCCAGTTCGTCACGCATGGCGCGAACCCGACCGTACTCAAGACCACACAGAACGATGTCGCCCTGACGCAGAGTGCCTTCCTGTACCAGCACGGTGGCAACCGGACCACGACCTTTATCCAGGAAGGATTCGATCACGACGCCGTTGGCCATGCCGTCAACCACCGCTTTCAGCTCCAGGACTTCGGCCTGGATCAGGATGGCTTCCAGCAGGTCGTCGATGCCTTCGCCAGACTTGGCGGAGACGTGCACGAACTGGCAATCGCCACCCCAGTCTTCGGACATGACGTTGTAACGGGCCAGCTCGGTCTTGACGCGATCCGGATCCGCTTCAGGCTTGTCGATCTTGTTCACCGCAACAACCAGCGGCACACCGGCCGCCTTGGCGTGCTGGATGGCTTCGATGGTTTGCGGCATCACGCCGTCGTCAGCTGCAACAACCAGAACAACGATGTCGGTCGCCTTGGCACCGCGAGCACGCATGGAGGTAAACGCCGCGTGACCCGGGGTATCCAGGAAGGTGATCATCCCGCTGTCGGTCTGTACGTGGTACGCACCGATGTGCTGGGTAATGCCACCGGCTTCGCCAGCAGCAACCTTGGCTTTACGGATATAGTCCAGCAGCGAGGTCTTGCCGTGGTCGACGTGACCCATGATGGTCACGACCGGCGCACGCGGCTTGGCTTCGGAGGTCTCGTCACGATCGCTAAGTACCGCCTCTTCCAGCTCGTTCTCACGGCGCAGCACTACCTTGTGACCCATCTCCTCGGCGACCAGCTGAGCGGTCTCCTGGTCGATCACCTGGTTGATGGTGGCCATGGCCCCCATCTTCATCATCACCTTGATGACTTCAACGCCCTTGACGGCCATCTTGTTGGCGAGCTCCGCCACTGTGATGGTCTCGCCGATGACGACGTCACGGTTGACCACGGCAGCCGGCTTGTTGAAGCCGTGTTTCATGGCGTTCGGCATGGCCATCTTGCCACGCTTGCCTTTGCGGGCACGGGGATCGCGGGAGTTGCGGTCATTGCGGTCGTCTTCGCGACGGCCGACTTTCTTCGGCGCCTTGGCAGCGGCAGCCGTGCGACGGCTGGTCTCTTCCTTACGATCCAACTCATCTTCGGCCGCTTGCGCGTGCTTGTTGGTGGTCAGATGGTAATCGCTGCTCTCTTTGGCGCGAGCCGCTTCTTCTTCAGCCCAGCGGGCCGCATTCTGTTCCGCCATGATGCGAGCCTCTTCGGCTTTCTTCGCGGCGAGTTCTTCAGCTTTTTGCAAAGCTGTCTGTTCCTGTTGGCGCTTCAGTTCTTCTGCTTCGCGCTTGGCCATCTTTTCTGCCTCTTGCTGAGCTGTGCTACCGGCTGCTTTGGCGGGCTGTTGAGCCTGTCGAGCCTTCTGTTGTGCCTCGATCCGCGCCTTTTCCTCAGCTTCACGACGAGCCTGCTCAGCCTCACGGCGAGCCTTCTCTTCAGCGTCGAGGCGGGCCTTCTCTTCGGCCTCGCGACGAGCTTTTTCTTCTGCTTCCAAACGCGCTGTTTCCTCGGCTTCCGCCTGGCGCTGTTCATCTTCCAGCGCCGAGCGTCTTACATAGGTGCGAGACTTGCGCACTTCTACCTGCACTTCCTTGTTCTTGCCACCAGTCCCCTGAACACTCAGAGTGCTCTTGGTCTTGCGCTGCAAGGTCATGCGAGCAGGTGCGGTGACCTCGTCACCTCCATGCTGTTTCTTCAGATGTGCCAGCAGAGTCTGTTTCTCAGACTCGCTGACCATGTCGTCGGCCTTGCTCTTCACGATACCGGCATCGACAAACTGCTGGAGAAGACGATCAACCGGCGTGTCGATGTCAGTGGCAAGTTGCTTAACTGATACTTCTGCCATTCATTTTCCTCCGTTTGACCTTATTCAGACTGCTCTTCTCCGAACCAACAGATATTGCGAGCAGCCATAATGAGCTCACCAGCCTTCTCGGCGGTCAACTCTTCGATGTCGGCAAGGTCATCGATACCTTGCTCTGCCAAATCTTCCAGGGTGCCGACACCGCGAGCGGCCAGAGCATAGGCCATTTCACGGCCGAGGCCGGAGAGATTGAGCAGTTCTTCGGAAGGCTCAACGCCTTCAAAGGATTCTTCTTTGGCCAGGGCCTTGGTAGTCAGGGCATCCTTGGCACGCTTGCGCAGCTCTTCGACCATGTCTTCATCCAGACCGTCGATGGCCAGCAGCTCGTTGACCGGGACGAAGGCGATCTCTTCCAGGGTGGAGAAGCCCTCTTCCATCAGCAGGCCGGCGAAATCGTCGTCGATGTCGAGGGTGCTGGTGAACAGCGTCAGGATGCGGTCGTTCTCGGCCTGGTGCTTGGCACGCATGTCCTCGACGGTCATCACGTTCAGTTCCCAACCGGTCAGCTGGGAGGCCAGACGTACGTTCTGACCGTTGCGGCCGATGGCCTGGGCCAGGTTGGCTGCTTCCACGGCGATGTCCATGGTGTGGTTGTCTTCATCGACGATGATGGAGGCCACATCGGCTGGCGCCATGGCGTTGATCACGTATTGGGCCGGGTTGTCATCGTACAGCACTATGTCGGCACGCTCACCGCTCAGCTCGGCGGAAACGGCCTGAACGCGGGCACCACGCATGCCGATACAGGCACCGATCGGGTCGATACGACGATCGTTGGTCTTGACCGCGATCTTGGCGCGGGAACCCGGATCACGGGCGGCGCCCATGATTTCGATCATCTCTTCGCCGATTTCCGGCACTTCGATGCGGAACAGCTCTTTCAGGAAGTCCGGGCTGGAGCGGCTGACGAACAGCTGGGAACCACGGGCTTCCGGACGCACGGCGTAGAGCAGGCCACGGATACGGTCGCCGGGACGGAAGGTCTCACGGGGCAGCATGTCGTCACGGAAGATCACGGCTTCGGCATTGCTGCCCAGATCCAGGATCACGTTGTCGCGGTTGCTCTTCTTGACCACGCCGCTGATGATGGTGCCTTCCTTGTCCTTGAACTGGTCAACGACCTGGGAACGCTCAGCCTCGCGCACTTTCTGCACGATGACCTGCTTGGCGGTCTGGGTGGTGATACGGTCGAAGGTCACAGAGTCAATCTGGTCTTCAACATAGTCGCCGATCTGGATATCCGGCTGCTCGATCTGAGCGGCTTCGAGAGTGATTTCCCCATACGGGTTCTCCATGGAAGCCTGATCGGCCACCACGACCCAACGGCGATAGGTGTCATAGTCACCGGTCTTGCGATCGATCTCGACACGCACTTCAATCTCGCCTTCGTATTTTTTCTTGGTCGCAGTCGCCAGCGCAGTCTCCAGAGCCTGGAAAATCTTCTCGCGGGGGACAGCCTTCTCGTTGGACACAGCGTCAACGACCAGCAAAATCTCTTTATTCATATCCGATAGCCTCGTTAACCAAAGTTCGGCACTATGTTCGCTTTTTGGATATTGGTGAAAGCCAACACCTCGTCCTTACCATCTACCGTCAGAGTGATCATGTCCCCCTGCACGGCTTTGATTACGCCTTTGAACTTGCGGCGGTTGTTTGTTGCCATCCGAAGCGTTACCGCCGCCTCCTGGCCAACGTATTTTTCGAACTGGGCGACCTTGAACAGTGGACGATCCAGACCCGGGGAAGACACCTCAAGGTAGTACTCCTCGGTGATGGGATCTTCGACATCCATGATGGCGCCGACCTGGCGGCTCACCTCGGCACAGTCTTCCACCGTCACGCCTTGCTCCGAGTCGATGAAAACGCGCAAGGTCGAGTGCTTACCCGCACGGATAAACTCGATACCCCACAGTTCAAAACCCAAGGCAACGACCGGAGCCTCGAGCAGATCGGTCAAACGTTGTTCCAACGTAGCCAAAGTCACCCTCCGAAAAACGAAAAAAGGGCATATAGCCCAGATAGAAATAGATTCAGAGTAAATTGCACATAACAAAAAGCCCCGATGTCAAATCGGGGCTTGGCGCTTTACCCTGATTGTCGCCTCGCAGCGACCGCCTTCCTGAGCGTAGGAAATGCGTGAAATTTGGTTGCGGGGGCCGGATTTGAACCGACGACCTTCGGGTTATGAGCCCGACGAGCTACCATGCTGCTCCACCCCGCGTCCGAAATCGTGCGAGATTATAGCCACTTCACTCTCGTGAGACAAGACTCAGCGGCTATAACATCCCGGTTACCCGGGTTCACTGCTTAATTGGTGCCGTGGGCGGGACTCGAACCCGCACACCCTAGAGCACTACCCCCTCAAGATAGCGTGTCTACCAATTCCACCACCACGGCAAAACTCTTATTCGGGAACGTCAGTATCTTTCTTCACTGGCGCTTTGCTCTGCTCAACTTGTTGAGTCTGTTGCAGATTTTCCCATTCACTACCCTGTTTGACCTTGTTGCTGGACATGGAACCCAGAACCAGACTAATCAAGAAAAACAGAGTAGCCAAAATCGCTGTTGTGCGGGTCAGGAAACTGCCTGAACCACCGGAGCCGAACACAGTATTCGATGCCCCTGCGCCGAAGGAGGCGCCCATATCAGCCCCTTTACCTTGCTGAATCATCACCAGACCAATCAGAGCCAGCGATACCAGCAGATAAACGACCAAAAGAATCTCGTACATTTAACTTGCACCCTTTGCCGCTTCAACTATTCCTAAAAACGCCTCGCCATCAAGACTTGCCCTGCCTATCAGACCGCCATCAATATCGGACTGCGCAAACAAATCTTGTGCATTGGCCGGTGTCACGCTCCCACCATAGATGATTCTGACTTTCTCACCTATTACCGGAGTATCCTCCGCCAAGCGACTGCGAATAAAGGAATGAACCTCTTGTGCCTGCTCGGGTGTGGCGCATTTACCTGTACCTACAGCCCAGATTGGCTCGTAGGCGATGATAGCATTATCGAAAGCCATCGCGCCATTTTTCTCTATGACGATGTCCAGTTCCTCGGCAATCACCTCAAAGGTTCTTCTTGCCTGCCTCGCCGCGCCTGACTCACCAAGACAAAGTATGGGTATCAGACCTGCTGCTCTGACTGCCGCAAACTTCTCTGCGACTATAAAACTGGTCTCACCAAAGAGACGCCTGCGCTCGGAGTGGCCAACAAGTACATATCGGCAACCTGCCTCGACTAGCATCTCACACGAGATTTCACCCGTATAAGCGCCTTGTCTGTGCTGGCTCACGTTCTGAGCCCCCAGCTTCACTCTTCCCTGCTCACCGAGCAGTTCGGCCGTGAAACCGAGATGCACATGGGATGGACACAAGACCACATCTACGTCTTCATCAATGCGCTCTGCGCACTGACTCGTAAACTGCTCTAACTGCGACCTACTACCGTGTAACTTCCAGTTGGCTGCTACAAACGGCTTGCGATGTCCCATCGGCAACTCCCTTGCGAAAGCGGGGCTGATAATATCCAGAGGATGCTCAGCTGACAAGTGCTATTTTCAAATTTTCGAATCGTTTGAACAAGATACAACCAAGGCGACTAAAAAGCCGCCTTGGTTGTTCATTAAAACGCCGACTCGACCTGTTTGGCGATGCGCTCTGCCATATCGCGCACCTGCTGTTCGTGTTCACCTTCGACCATGACCCGGATCAGGGGCTCGGTGCCAGATTTGCGCAGCAGCACCCGGCCACGGCCGGCCAGTTCCTGCTCCACTGCCGCCACTTCCTGCTGAACGGCACCGGAGGTCAGCGGATCCTTGCCTTCGGCGAAGCGCACATTGACCAGCACTTGCGGGAACTTGCTCATGCCCGAACGCAATTTGGCCAGCGGCATCTCGGCACTGCGCATGGCCGTCAGCACCTGCAGGGCGGCGACGATACCATCCCCCGTGGTGGTCTGATCCAGGCAGATGATATGACCGGAGTTTTCGCCCCCGATGCGCCAGCCCTTCTCGTTCATCATCTCAAGCACGTAGCGGTCACCCACCTTGGCACGGGCAAAGGGGATGCCCAGGGTCTGAAGTGCAAGCTCCAGCCCCATGTTGGCCATCAGGGTGCCCACCACACCGCCCTTGAGGCGGCCATGGCGCAGGGCATCCCGGGCGATGATGTAGAGGATCTCATCCCCGTCGATGATGTAACCAGTGCTGTCCACCATCACCAGACGGTCGCCGTCACCGTCGAAGGCGACGCCGAGATCTGCCTTGCATTCCTGGACCTTGGCGGCCAGCGCCTCCGGTGCTGTGGAACCGACACCGTCATTGATGTTGAGCCCATCCGGGCTGCAGCCGATGGCGATGACTTCGGCACCCAGCTCGCGGAAGACGGAAGGGGCGATGTGGTAGGTGGCACCATGACCGCAATCCACCACCATTTTCAGCCCTTCCAGGCTCAGATTGGAGGGGAAGGTGCTCTTGCAGAATTCGATGTAGCGACCAGCCGCATCATCAATGCGCTGCGCCTTGCCAAGCTCCGCGGACTCCACGCACTTGAGTTCGTTGTCGAGCTCGGCTTCGATGGCCAGCTCGACATCATCGGGCAGCTTGGTGCCGTCGGCGGAGAAGAACTTGATGCCGTTGTCGTAATAGGGGTTGTGGGATGCACTGATGACGATGCCGGCTTCGGCACGGAAGGTGCGAGTCAGGTAGGCAACCGCCGGGGTGGGCATGGGTCCCATCAGTATGGCTTTGAGACCGGCGGCGGAGAGCCCCGCCTCCAGTGCCGACTCCAGCATATAACCGGAGATACGGGTATCCTTGCCGATCAGCACCTTCTTGGTCCCTTTCTTGGAGAGCACCTTGCCGGCGGCCCAGCCCAGTTTCATGACGAAATCCGGGGTGATCGGGTATTCACCCACCTTGCCGCGCACGCCGTCGGTGCCGAAGTACTTTCTGGTCATTGTCTGTTTCTCGTTTTTCTATTTGGATATGAAATCTTGTCCCGTCATGGTCATCCAGCCTGTACGCAAGACATCCATGGTGGCCCGCACGTCGTGCACCCGGATGATCCTGGCGCCATGTTGCAACCCGATCAGGGCACAGGCCAGACTACCAGCCAACCGCTCGGCTACCGGGCGGTCAAGCAGGTTGCCTATCATAGACTTTCGTGACATGCCCACCAAGAGCGGAAGTTGGTAATCGAGCAGTGACGCCTGCTGTGCCAGCAGCTGATAGTTGTGCGCCAGCGTCTTGCCAAAGCCATAGCCTGGATCCAGTACCAGATGCTCACGCGGGATACCGGCCCCCAGACAAGCGGCAATCCGCTCGTCAAAGAAGGCTCTCACCTCCCCCAGCAAATCGTCATAGTGCGGCTCCACCTGCATGGTACGGGGCTGCCCCTGCATGTGCATGAGGCATACCGGTACGCCAGCCTCGGCCGCCGCGCCCAGCGCTCCCGGCTCTTGCAGGGCGCGGACATCATTGATGAGGTGACCACCTGCAGCACAACCCTCCCGCATGACAATCGCCTTGGAGGTATCGAGGGAGATCATCACATCCAGCTCGGCGACCATGCGCTCCACCACGGGGATGACCCTGTCCAGCTCCTCCTGCTCGCTCACGTCGGGGGCGCCCGGGCGGGTCGACTCGCCACCTATATCGATAAGGGTGGCCCCATCGGCCACCATGTCGCGGGCATGACTCAACGCCAGATCGATCTGCTTGAAGCGGCCACCATCTGAAAAGGAGTCCGGCGTCACATTGAGAATGCCCATGACATGGGGACGGTCGAGAGAAAGGGGACGTCCCTTGCTGATTAACTGCATTGCTTCAACTACCTCCAACAAGAGCGGCAAACTCTTCGTGCAAAGAAAAACCCCGGGCAAGCCCGGGGTTTGTATCATGACAACTTATTTGGCCGGGACATCGTTCGCCTTGTCGATGTCACTCAGAGGTGCACTGCCCTCTTCAGTCGGCGCCTTGGCCTCCGGCCCGTTGTTCACGCTGGCACCACCTTGCGGGGTGTCACCATGCTCATCATGCCAGTTGCTGGGAGCACGGACCTCGCGACGCGCCATCAGATCATCGATCTGCTTGGCATCGATGGTCTCGTACTTCATCAATGCATCTTTCATGGTGTGCAGCACATCCATGTTGTCCAGCAGGATCTGCTTGGCACGATCGTAGTTGCGATCGATGACCTGCTTGACCTCTGCATCGATGATGCGGGCGGTATCGTCAGACATGTGCTTGGCCTTGGCCATGCTGCGGCCGAGGAAGACTTCACCATCCTCTTCTGCGTAAAGCATGGGGCCGAGACGCTCGGACATGCCCCACTGGGTGACCATCTTGCGAGCGATGTCGGTGGCACGTTCGATGTCGTTGGATGCACCGGTCGATACCTTCTCGGCACCGTAGATCAACTCTTCCGCCAGACGACCGCCATACAGGCTGGAGATCATGGACTCCAGATGCTGCTTGGAGTGGCTCCAGCGATCCTGCTCCGGCAAGTACATGGTCACACCCAGCGCACGGCCGCGCGGAATGATGGAGACCTTGTAGACAGGGTCATGATCCGGCACCACGCGACCAATGATGGCGTGACCCGCTTCGTGATAGGCCGTCATCTCCTTCTCGGACTCTTTCATCACCATGGAGCGACGTTCCGCCCCCATCATGATCTTGTCCTTCGCCTTTTCGAACTCCAGCATGGAGACCACTCGGCGGCTCTCGCGAGCAGAGAAGAGGGCAGCCTCGTTCACCAGGTTGGCCAGATCGGCACCGGAGAAACCAGGGGTACCACGGGCAATCAGCGCCGGATTGACGTCATCCGCCAGCGGTACCTTGCGCATGTGCACTTTCAGGATCTGCTCACGACCGCGAACATCCGGCAAGCCGACCACGACCTGGCGGTCGAAACGACCTGGACGCAGCAGCGCAGGATCCAGTACGTCGGGACGGTTGGTGGCGGCGATGACGATGATGCCCTCATTGCCTTCAAAACCATCCATTTCAACCAGCATCTGGTTCAGGGTCTGCTCACGTTCGTCGTGACCACCACCCAGACCGGCGCCACGCTGGCGACCGACCGCATCGATCTCATCAATGAAGATGATGCAGGGGGAGGATTTCTTGGCCTGTTCGAACATGTCACGCACACGGGAGGCACCGACACCCACGAACATTTCCACGAAGTCCGAACCTGAAATGGTGAAGAACGGCACCTTGGCCTCGCCTGCAATGGCTTTGGCCAGCAGGGTCTTACCGGTACCGGGAGGACCTACCAACAGGACGCCGGTCGGGATCTTGCCACCCAGCTTCTGGAATTTGGTCGGGTCACGCAGATAGTCGACCAGCTCCTTGACCTCTTCCTTTGCCTCGTCACAACCAGCTACGTCGGCGAAGGTAGTCTTGATCTGATCTTCGCTCATCAGGCGAGCCTTGCTCTTGCCGAACGACATGGCACCCTTGCCGCCGCCGCCCTGCATCTGACGCATGAAGAAGACCCAGACACCGATCAGCAACAGCATCGGGAACCAGGAGATGAAGATGGACGTGATCAGAGATGGTTCTTCCGGCTTCTCACCCATCACTTTGACGTTATGGTTGAGCATGTCGTTGAGCAGTTGGGGATCCGGCGCAGGAATGATGGTGGTGAAACGTTCACCGGTGCGCTTGACGCCATTGATGACCTTGCCATCCATCCGCACTTCACGGATCTGCTCCTGGGTCACTTCTTTCACGAAGCTGGAATAGTCCAGCTGGCGACTGGTGGTATCGCTGGGGCTGAAGCTATTGAACACCGACATCAGCACGACGGCGATGACCAGCCACAGGATTAGGTTTTTCGCCATGTCACTCAAATCAATGACCTCGCAGACTGACAGTTAACGATGAGGGTTAGGGTACTACAGTTTAAAACCGGTAGCCACAATGTAGACTTCTCGTGAACGAGCACGGGACGAGTCTGGTTTTCGAATCTTGACGACAGAGAAAAGTCTACGTATTTCATTGAGATAGGCATCAAACCCTTCCCCCTGGAACACCTTGACTACAAAACTGCCATTACTGCTCAGGACCTGATTGCACATGTCCAGCGCCAGTTCCACCAGGTACATGGCACGGGCTTGATCCACCTGCTGGGTACCGCTCATGTTGGGCGCCATGTCGGACATGACGACATCCACCTTGTCGGGGCCGACTCGCTCCAGCAAGGCGCCGAGTACAGTTTCCTCCCGAAAGTCCCCTTGCAGGAAATCGACACCGGCAATGGAATCCATCGGCAAAATATCACACGCAATGACGCGCCCCTTGTCACCAACCTGGTCGATGGCAAATTGGGACCAGCCACCGGGAGCAGCCCCCAGGTCCACTACCGTCATCCCCGGCTTGAGCAGCCGGTCTTTGCCCTGGATCTCATCGATCTTGAAAACGGCGCGAGAGCGCAGTCCCAACTTCTGGGCTTTCTTGACGTATTGGTCGTCGAAATGTTCTTTTAACCAGCGGGTTGAACTGGGGGAACGTTTTTTCTGGGTCATGATTGTCGACTTTAAAAAACCACAAGGGTTATTAGTATTAAGGGCTAAGTGGGGGTAGAATACGCCCCTTTCAACCCTGACTTATGAAGAAATTGCCATGATTCTCAACAATAAACAGAAACAGTACCTCAAGGGCCTGGCCCACAGTCTGAAGCCGGTCGTCCTGCTGGGACAACACGGTCTGACCGAAGGGGTGCTGGCCGAGATCGATCTGGCCCTGAACCACCACGAGCTGATCAAGGTTAAGGTTGCGTCTGAAGATCGTGAGATGAAACAGCTGGTGATGGATGCCATCGTTCGCGAGACCGGCGCCATCAAGGTACAGAGCATGGGCCATGTACTGACCATCTACCGTCAGGCCAAAGAGCCCAAGATCCAGTTGCCGCGCAAGTAACAGGAAAGAGCATTCGCTCTTTCCTTCATTTCCCTTCTTCCCAAGTCGCTTGCCAAAATAGTTGCCAGGCCCTTAACCTGCGATGAATAGCCGTGGACACCCACTATGGACAAGCATCAGCTCCTCACCGATGAAGAACTGGCCATGCTGCGGGACCTGGGAAACGATGAAGACATTGCCACCAGCCAATACCTGCGCGGCACCCTGCCCCTTCCTCTCCAAAGCCTGTTGCAGCGAGCCAAGCCTCTGACACTCGAAGCCCGCATCGCCGGCTACCAATTGCGTTTCCCGCTCCACTGCACCCAGGCAGAGGAGGGCCACGCCGAGCTGCGCATCGCCGCGCCGACCATTACCGAGCTGGGTTCGCCCCATCTGCGCGCCTGGCGACTCGACGAAAAGGCCGTGCTCTGCACCGAAGACGCGGAGTACGAGGTATACAGCCTCTCCCTTGGAGGTCTCATCGTGGCCGGCTTGCCGGACGCCTTTGCCAAGGGAGATCCACTTGGCGGATACCTTCGCATCGAGGATCTCCCTCCCTTGGCCATGACAGGCACCCTCGTCAGGCACGTGGATGCCAATCAACATCACCATGACTGGGCCGTCCAGTTCCGGCTGGGCAAGGAGGATCAGGAACAATTGCGGGACTGGCTCTTCCAGCGCCACCAGGACGCCTTCGTCCAGGCCTATCAGGGTGACTAAAGACAACAGGGGAGCCCGGCTCCCCTGTCTCTTTCCCCGACGTTCAATCAGAGATAGGCAACTTCCAGGATCTCGTACTCCACATCGCCACCCGGCGTCTTGACGATGGCAACGTCATCCACTTCCTTGCCGATCAGGGCACGGGCAATGGGGGAGTTCACAGAGATCATGTTCTGCTTGATGTCCGCCTCGTCGTCTCCCACGATGCGGTAGACCACTTCCTCTTCCGTTTCACTTTTGAGCAGGGTCACGGTTGCGCCGAAGATGACGCGGCCATTGTTGGCAATCTTGGTGACATCGATAATCTGGGCATTGGAGAGCTTGCCTTCAATTTCCTGAATGCGGCCTTCACAGAAACCCTGCTGCTCGCGGGCGGCATGGTATTCGGCATTTTCTTTCAGATCGCCATGTTCACGGGCATCAGCAATCGCTTCGATAATCTGGGGACGCAGCTCGGTCTTGAGATAATCGAGCTCTTGACGCAGCTTTTCAGCGCCGCGAACAGTCATCGGAGTATGATTCATAGTCGAAACCTGGGTTGCTTTATAAAGAGAAGCTGCGGCAATCAAAAGAGAGCCGCAGCTGTCGGTTCGGATGGGGCATCTTAATATGAAGCCGCCACAAAATCCATGTCAGCCCCTGCGAGCGGGATCCCGCTTTGGGCCAGCGTTACTTGGATTCCGAGACGCCAAGCGGAGCCGACACCGTCGGTTTGCCCTGCATGATGGCGATCTCGACACGTCGATTCATGCGCCGATTCTCCGGGCTGTTGTTGGGCACCAGCGGCTGGGAATCCGCCATCCCTTGCACCACCAGACGATTGCCGTCAAAACCGGGCACCTTGATCATCTGGTGGGCAACCGCCACCGCCCGCTGGGACGAAAGCTCCCAGTTGGACTGGAACAACTCGTCCTCGGTGGCCACATTGTCGGTGTGGCCGGAGACGGTGATCTCCCCCGGCACATCCTTGAGCAGCGCAGCCACCTTGCGGATCACCGGCCAGAACTGGGGTTGCAGGAAGGCGGATCCCGCCGGGAACGCCGCTTTCTCGCGAATGCGAATGATGATCTGCTGACCCAGCGCCTCTATCTCGATGGCCCCATCCTGGATCTGGGCCTGCATCTGCTCCGCCAGTGCCTTGGCCAGGGTGTTGGACTGTTCCTGCGCCTTCTGGGCCTCCTGGGCGGTATCGCCACCGCTCTGCTGGCCTTCGGTCTTGTCATGTCCACCCGCCTTGTCCGCATCCCCAGGCTGGAAATCCAGCTCGGTCTGGGTCATGTCGATGGTCTGCTGCATGATGGTGTCAATAGGCGTCGGCTCGGGGCGACCAGGACGAAACTCCTGGGCGATGACCGAGGTTCCCTTGGGGATATCCTTGACCTCCAGGATGTTCTGTACCCCGAACGCCTTCTCCATGGAACCGGCGATCTGCTTGAACTTCTGCACATCCATCTCGGCAAAGGAGAGCAAAAGCACGAAGAAGCACATCAGCAGAGACATGAGATCCGCGAAGGTTCCCATGTAACCGGGCAATCCGGGAGGCGGGCACTTGCACTTTGCCATCTGTGCGCTCCTATTCGGTCCCGTTGTTGCGTTTGGACTGATTCAGGTAGTTCTGCAACATGGCCTGGATCACCCTCGGGTTCTGTCCATCCTGGATCCCCATGATGGCGTCGAGGATCAGGGTGCGACTCAACTGTTCCTCGCCACTGCGCAGTTCCAGCTTGTCCGCGATGGGGATGGCAATCATGTTGGCCTCGATTGCGCCATACAGGGTCGTCAGCAAGGCCACCGCCATGGCCGGACCGATGGATTTGGGGTCGCTCATGTTGGCCAGCATGGCCACCAACCCCACCAGGGTACCGATCATGCCCATGGCCGGACCGAGATCCCCCAGGGAGCGGAACACCTTGATGGCCGTGGCGTGACGCTCGGACGTCAGTTCGATGTCCTTCTCCATCACCGCACGCACCACGTCGGCATCATGGCCGTCCACCAGCATGTCGATGCCCTTCTTCATGAAGGTATTGGGGATCTCCGCCGCCTCCAGAGCCAGAAAGCCCCCCTTGCGGGCCGCATCCGCCAGTTCCACCGCCTTGGTGATGAGATCGTCGAGCTTGTCCCCCTTGTACATGAAGGCCTTGCCCGCGACCTTGAAGGCCATCAGAAACTGACCGAGGTTGAACTTCATCATGCAGATGAACACGGACCCCAGTATGGTGATGTAGACCGATGGCATGTCCACATACATGCTCATGGGGCCGCCCAGCAACATGCCGTACACCACGACCCCGAACCCCAGCACTAAGCCTATCAGACTCCCTAAATCCACATCCCTACTCCTGTCGCCGAACGTGCCGTCTAATTATATTGCGTTGAATTTTCTGCTATTGCGCCCCCGGCAGCAAGCCCGGTACACCGCAATCGCCGATCGGCAATGCGTGGTTGCATGCCCGTTCTTATCGGCCATGGTCAGGATAGTTTGAGGACGCCGCGTTTTTCTGCCTCCCCCCTGTGGCCGGTCGATGTTAAGATGAGCCGTTTTTTTCAATCCCCGAGGATGGACATGGCCAGTAAAAAAATCGACCGTCTGAGTTTTGATGCCACCCTGGAAGAGCTGGAAACCATAGTGCATCAACTCGAACAGGGCTCGCTCCCCCTCGAGGAGGCACTCAAACAATTCGAACAGGGCATCCATCTGGTGCGCGCCGGCCAGCAGAAGCTGGAACAGGCCGAGCAGAAGATCCAGATCCTCCTGACCCAGGCCGATGGCAGCGAGCAAGCGGTCCCCTTTCGAGCAGAACAAGGAGAGGAGTGAGTGACCCTGGACGATTTCTCCCGCCTGCATCGGCGCCGCATCGACGACTGCCTCTCGGCACAGCTTGACGCCCTGCCCGCCATGGCGCCACGTCTGCGGGACGCGATGAAATACGGCCTGCTGCTCGGTGGGAAACGGGTGCGCCCCTTCCTGGTCTATGCCGTCGGCGAGATGCTGGGCGTCAAGAGCGAACTGCTGGATGGCCCCGCCGCCGCCGTGGAGTGCATTCACGCATACTCCCTCCTGCACGACGACCTGCCCGCCATGGATGACGACGACCTGCGTCGTGGTCAGCCCACCGTACACAAGGCCTTCGATGAAGGCACAGCCATCCTGGCGGGCGATGCCCTGCAGACCCTGGCGTTTTCCATTCTGGCCGACCACCCCATGCCCGATACATTGATGGCCAACCGGGTGCGGATGCTGAGTGCCCTGGCCCGCGCGTCCGGCTATCTAGGCATGTGCGGCGGTCAGGCACTGGATCTGGACGCCGAAGGGCGCCGGATCAGCCTCGCCGAGCTGGAGCAGGTGCACCGCCACAAGACAGGGGCCCTCATCGAGTGCGCCGTGACCCTCGGCGCCCTGTGCAAGGCTGACGTGGAACCCGCCACCCTCACCGCCCTGCAAACCTATGCCGCCGCCATCGGACTCGCCTTCCAGGTGCAGGACGACATCCTCGACATCACGGGCGATACCGCCACCCTGGGCAAGCCGCAAGGCTCGGATCTGGCGCTGGAAAAGAGTACCTATCCGGCCCTGCTCGGACTCGACAATGCCCGTGAGCTGGCTCGCGAACTGCATGACAAGGCCTTAACAGCCCTGCAATCCTTGCCCTACAATACCGACATTCTGGAAGCGTTTGCCGATTACATCATCGAGCGAACCCACTAAACGCTGGATAACAGTAACAATATGAGCGTTGATATTAGCGATTTCCCCAACCTGGCCCTCGCGGACACGCCGGTCGATTTGCGATCCCTCCCCTTCGAGCGGCTGCCCGTGGTGTGCAACGAGCTGCGCGAGTATCTGCTGCGCTCGGTGAGCCGCTCCAGCGGCCACTTCGCCTCCGGCCTTGGCACCGTCGAGCTGACGGTCGCCCTGCACTATGTCTACAACACCCCCTTCGATCGGCTGGTGTGGGACGTAGGCCACCAGGCCTATCCCCACAAGATCCTGACCGGACGACGGGAGCGCATTCACACCATTCGCCAGAAAGATGGCCTGCACCCCTTCCCCTGGCGGGAAGAGAGCGAGTACGACGTGCTCAGCGTGGGCCACTCCAGTACCTCCATCGGGGCGGCACTCGGCATGGCGGTGGCGGCCGAGAGCGAAGGGCTTGGCCGCAAGGTGGTCGCGGTCATCGGTGATGGCGCCATCACCGCCGGCATGGCCTTCGAGGCCCTCAATCACGCCGGCGACGTCCACAAGGACATGCTGGTGGTGCTCAACGACAACGAGATGTCCATCTCCGAGAACGTGGGGGCCCTGAACAATCACCTCGCCAGGCTGATGTCCGGCAAGCTCTACACCACCATTCGCGAGGGGGGCAAGAAGGTGCTGGCGGGGCTGCCGCCGGTCAAGGAGCTCGCCAAGCGGGCCGAGGAGCACCTCAAGGGCATGGTGGTACCGGGTACCTTGTTCGAGGAGTTCGGCTTCAACTACATCGGCCCCATCGACGGTCACGACATCCATGCCCTGGTCGAAACCCTGCGCAACATGCGCAATCTCAAGGGTCCCCAGCTGCTGCACGTCAAGACCAAGAAGGGCAAGGGCTACGAGCCGGCGGAAAAAGATCCCATCGGCTATCACGCCGTCCCCAAATTCAACCCGGATGACTGTGCCCTGCCCAAGAGTGCCGGTGGCAAACCCACCTTCTCCGCCATCTTCGGTCAGTGGCTGTGCGATATCGCCGCCAAGGACGAGCGCGTGGTCGGCATCACTCCCGCCATGCGCGAAGGCTCCGGTCTGGTGAAATTCAGCCAGCAATATCCGGATCGCTACTTCGACGTGGCCATCGCCGAGCAACATGCGGTCACCTTCGCCGCCGGTCTCGCCATCGCCGACCAGAAACCCGTGGTCGCCATCTATTCGAGCTTCCTGCAACGGGCCTATGACCAGCTGATCCACGACGTGGCGCTGCAGAACCTGCCGGTGCTCTTCGCCATCGACCGGGCCGGTCTGGTGGGGGCCGACGGCCCGACCCATCAGGGGGCGTTCGACATCAGCTTCCTGCGCACCGTGCCCAACATGGTGGTGATGACCCCGTCCGACGAGAACGAGTGCCGCCAGATGCTCTACACCGGCTATCTGTGCAACGGGCCAGTGGCGGTGCGCTACCCCCGTGGCAGCGGCACCGGTATCCAGGCCGAGAGCGAGATGCAGGCCCTGCCCCTCGGCAAGGGACGCGTCGTTCGCGAGGGCAAGGGGACCGCCATCCTGGCGTTCGGCACCCTGCTGCAACAGGCCAGAGCAGCCGCCGAGGCGCTGGATGCCACCCTGGTGGACATGCGCTTCGTCAAACCCATGGACGAGGCGCTGGTGCTCTCTCTGGCCGCCTCCCACGATCAGTTCGTCACCCTCGAGGACAACGCCATCATGGGCGGTGCAGGCTCTGCGGTGAACGAGTTGCTGATGGGCTGCAAGCAGTGCAAACCGGTGCTCAATCTGGGGCTGCCGGATCGCTTCGTGGAGCAAGGCACCCAGGAGGAGATCTATGCCCAGCTGGGGCTGGATGGCGCTGGCATTCAGGCCAGCATCGAGGCCTGGCTGCAAGCCTGACGCAAGTGCTTACTGCAATCACAAACAATAAATAAGGGCGCCTGATGGCGCCCTTTTTTGTTATTCACTGTGCCAGACCAACCCTGCTCACGCCCTGTCGCGAGAAGGCCGTCAACAAGGTTACAAGCCGCTCAGGAACCGAGACATAAGTGAGCACTCCTTGGTTCTACATAAGCGAGCAACACATGAACCTTGATCACGGCCTCGCAGCCAGTTCGTGGAGAGGTTTATCAGCCCTTGTAGATCTTCGGGTTGAACACATCCCGCAGCCAGTCACCCAGCAGGTTGATCACCAGCACCAGCACCACCAGGCAGAGGCCCGGGAAGGCGGTGATCCACCAGGACCCGGAGAAGATGTAGTTGAAGCCCACGCTGATGAGCGACCCCAGGGACGGTTGATCAACCGGCATCCCCAGACCCAGGAAGGAGAGGGCAGCCTCGCTCATGATGGCGTTCGCCACCTGCACGGTAGAGATGACCAGGATGGGCGACAGGCAGTTCGGCAGAATGTGGCGGAACATGATGCGCGGGGCGCGGAACCCCATCACCTGAGCCGCTTCCACATACTCCTTCTTCTTCTCCGCCAGCACGGAGGCGCGCACCGTCCGGGCATACTGGGGCCACTCGGCGATACCGATGATCACCACCAGCATCAGGATGGCGAACTTCGAGTAGAACTCGGAGCCAAAGGTCGCCTGGAAGATGGCGGAGATGATGATCGCCACCATCATGGTGGAGAACGACAGCTGCACGTCGGCAAAGCGCATCAACAGGTTGTCGATGCGACCACCAAAGTAACCGGCCATCAGACCGATGACGATACCGAGCACCAGCTGCAGCCCCACCGCGAACAGACCAATGGTCAGCGAGATGCGGGCACCATAGAGGATGGTGCTCCAGATGTCGCGCCCCTGGTTGTCGGTCCCGAGCCAGAAGCGGGCCTCGCCCCCTTCCAGCCAGGAGGGGGGCAGCTCCGCATCCATCAGATCGAAGCTGGTCTGGTCATAGACGTTGTGCGGTGCGATCCAGGGTGCCAGCAGGGCCGCCAGCACGAAGACCACAAACACCGCAAAGCTGAACATGGCTACCTTGTCCCGCAGGAAGTAGTAGACGATGTCGGAATTTTTGAAGCGTGCCCAACGGCTTGGGCTTGCAGTTACAGCATTAGTCATCTGTTACCCCTTGGCGGTCAGGTTGACGGTCGGGTTGATCAACCCGTAGAGCAGGTCGACCAGGGTATTGGTCACCACGAAAATGAGGCCGACGAAGATGACGTAGGCGGTGATCAGCGGCGTATCGACCCGGTGGATCGCCTCAAGGAAGAGGAAGCCGGTCCCCGGCCACTGGAACACGCTCTCGGTCAGGATGGTGTAGGCCACCATGGTCCCGATCTGCACACCGCCCACCGTGATGACCGGCAGCATGGTGTTCTTCAGGGCGTGCTGGTAGTAGACCTTGTTGTTGTCCAGCCCCTTGGCACGGGCAAACTTGACGTACTCGGAGGAGAGCTGCTCCAGCATCTCCGAGCGCACCAGCCGGATGAACAGCGGCAGCATGATGGAGGAGAGGGAGACCGCAGGCAGCACCAGGTGCAGGATACCGTCCCAGGTAAAGAAGCCCGACTCCCAGCCCAGCAGGTTGTAGGTCTCGCCACGGCCATAGGCCGGCAGCCAGCCCAGCTGGATGGAGAAGAGGTACATCAGCATGATGGCGGTCAGGAAGACCGGGATCGAGATGCCGATGCTGCTCACCGCCATGATGACCTTGGTGAGGATGCTGCGCGGTCTTATCGCCGAATAAACCCCCAGCGGAATGGAGACCACGACGATGATGAGCGCGGCGGCAAACACCAGCTCAAGGGTAGCCACCAGCTTGTCGAGGATAACCTCGAGGGCTGGTCGCTTGAAGAAATAGGAAGTGCCCAGATCCCCGTGTACCGCGTTCTTCAAGAAGCGGCTGTATTTCACGAGGAAGGGATCATTGAGTCCCATCTTGTCGCGCAGCTCCTGGCGCACGGACTCGGAGACGGATTGTCCCACCAGCTCGCGCAGCGGATCCCCCAGGTTGTCCTGGATGGAGAAGGCGACCAGGCTGATGACGAACATCACTATCACGGCCTGATAGAACCGTTTCAGCAGGAATGTAAACATGCTTGTCCTTCTACGTGGCCTGTGTCTTGGCACAGGCTTCTGTTAATGGCGGGGCAACCATGGGTGCCCCGCCGGGTCCTTCCTTAAACGCTTCGCTTACTTGTTGACCACCAGGTCACCCAGATAAGGGAAGTTCATCACGTTGACCACCGGCTTGATGTCGACGTTCTTCTTGGCACCGTAGGCCAGGTCTTCCCAGTGCAGCGGCACATAGGCAGCGTCGTCGATCAGCATGGCTTCCACCTTCTGCAGGATGGCGGCACGCTTGGCAGGATCGGTCTCGGTGTTGGCTTCCATCACCATCTTGTCAGCTTCTGCGTTGGCATAACCGCCGCAGTTGTACTGACCCATGCCGGTCTTGGCATCCTTGGTGAAGGTCAGGAACTCGAAGAAGTTCGCACTGTCTTCGGTGTCGGAGTGCCAGCCGATCAGCTGCATGTCAGCGGCGCACTTGTCAAACTCCGGCCAGTACTGGGCCACCGGCATGGTCTTCAGATCCACCTTGATGTTGATCTTGGACAGCATGGCGGAGACGGCCTGGGCAATCTTGACGTCGTTGACGTAGCGGGCAGCCGGGGAGATGAAGCTCATCTTGAAGCCCTTCTCGTAACCGGCTTCCTTCATCAGCTCCTTGGCCTTGGCCAGATCATACTGGGGCTTGAGCGCCTCGTTGTAGCCTGCGTAGCCTTTCGGGCTCAGCTGGCCGGCCGGGGTACCGAAGCCCTTGTTGATCTTGTCGACGATGCCCACCTGGTTGATGGCGTAGTTGATCGCCTGACGCACGCGCTTGTCTTTCAGCGCCGGGTTGGTGTTCTGGTTCAGCTCGATGATGATGGCACGGGTACCGGACAGGGTGACCAGCTGGGAATCCTTGCCGTTCTTCACGCGCTCCAGATCGTTCGGGGCAACCGGGTAGATCATGTCCACGTCGCCGCCCAGCAGGGCTGCAACACGGGTGGCGTCTTCCTTGATCGGTACCACGGTCAGGTTTTCGACGTTGCCCTTGGAGGCCTTGTCCCAGTAGTTGGCGTTGCGCACGTATTCCAGCTTCACGCCCTGCTCGCGGAACTTGACGCTGAACGGACCGGTACCGGAGACATTGGTGGAGGCGAAGGAGTCACCGTTCTTCACGATCTCGGCCTTGTCCTTGCCCGCCTCGGTCTTGCCGCTATAGAACTTGGAGTCCATCGGGAAGATGTAGGTGACGGTCTGCAGCACCAGCGGGAACGGCTTGGCGGTGACGAGATCCACGGTGAAATCATCCACCTTCTTGGCTTCGGCGATGGGGTCGAAGATCGCCTTGAAGTCCGGGGAGGCCTTCAGACGGTTGACGGTCCATACCACGTCATCGGCGGTGAAGTCGTTGCCGGAGTGGAACTTCACACCCTTGCGCAGGTGGAAACGGACGGTCTTGTCGTCGATGCGCTCATACTTCTCGGCCAGACGCGGCTCGAACTGCAGATCCTGGGTGTAACGCATCAGGGGGTCGAACACCAGGTGAGACATCTCCAGGGTCTGACCGGAGAGCTGCTCCTGCGGGTCCAGAGAGGTGGCGTCGGACGCGACGGCGACCTTGATGTCGGCAGCAGAAACGTTGAACGCGAGACCAGCGGCGAACAGCGCCATGGCGATCTTGGATAATCCTTTCTTCATGTCTTTCTCCATGCTTTTGGCTTTTTATTGACAGACAAACCGGCGAACCGGTGCTTTCCTAGCTTGCGATTTCCAGCCCCTCGCGGGACATTCCCTTGAATTCCGGCATAAGGGAGATCAGCTTGCGGCTGTACTCATGCTCGGCATTGGTGAACAGTTTCTCGGTCTCGGCCACTTCCACCAGATGACCGTGCTGCATCACACCGATGCGGTCGCACATCTGGCGGATGACCGGCAGATCGTGACTGATGAACAGCATGGTGAGCCCAAGCTCCTGTTGCAAGTCTTTGAGCAGGTTGAGGATCTGGGCCTGCACCGAGACATCCAGCGCCGAGGTGGGCTCGTCGCAGATGAGGAAGCGCGGGCGGGTCGCCAGGGCGCGGGCAATGGAGATGCGCTGGCGCTGACCACCGGAGAATTCGTGGGGATACTTGACCCCGGCGCCGCGGCCCAGGCCCACATGATCCAGCAGGTCCCCGACGATCTGCTCTATCTGCCGCTCGCTCTCGGCGAGGCGGTGGAAGCGGATCGGCTCGGCGATGATGTCACGCACCTTCATGCGCGGGTTCATCGAAGAGTACGGGTTCTGGAACACCATCTGCATCTGGCGGCGCAGGGGGCGACGCTCGTGCTCCCCTTTCAGGGCGGTGAGATCGATCCCCTCGAAGACAATCTTGCCGGTGTCGGGCGGATAGAGCCCGGTGATGGCACGGGCGATGGTGGATTTACCGGAGCCCGACTCCCCCACCAGACCGAAAGTCTCACCCTCGAAGATCTCGAAGCTGATGTTGTTGCAGGCGCGCACGTACTGGCGGCGGCTCGGGAAGATGGAATCCTTGGTGACGAACTTCAGATCCACGTTCTCCACCCGCAACAGCGCGCCTTCATAGGTGCGCTCGTCCTGACTCTGGCCGAGCCAGTGGGTCTTGAGATCGATGCTGGTATCCGCCGCACCGGCATCCTCGATATAGGAGACCAGGGGGAAGCGCACCAGCTTCACATCCGAGCGGGGCACCGCCGAGATGAGGCTGCGGGTATAGGGGTGATTGGGGCGGCCCAGCACCTGTTCGGTGGTGCCGAACTCCACCAGATCGCCGCGGTACATCACCGCCACCTTGTCGGTGACGTTGGAGACCACACCCATGTCATGGGTCACCAGCATGCAGCCTACCTGGCGCTCTTTGCACAGGTTGCGGATGAGCTGGAGGATCTGATCCTGGATGGAGACGTCCAGCGCCGTGGTCGGCTCATCGGCGATGATGAGCTCGGGATCCCCGGAGAGGGCGATGGCGATCACCACCCGCTGGCGCATGCCACCGGAGAACTGGTGAGGATACTGCTTGATGCGCACGTCCGGGTTCGGGATCCCCACCGCCCCCATCAGCTCGAGGGCCTTGGCAAAGGCCGCCTCGCGGGACAGGTCGGTGTTGGCGAGGATGGTCTCCACCAGCTGCTGCTCCACGGTGAACAGCGGATTGAGGGAGGTCATGGGATCCTGGAAGATGAAACCGATGCGCGAGCCGCGAATGGCCCGCATCTCGTTCTGGCTCTTGCCGGAGATGAGCTCGCCGTTCAGGTAGATATCGCCACGGGCGATGCGACCGGGCGGGCTCAACAGATCGATGACGGCGTTGCCGATGGTGGATTTGCCAGCGCCGGACTCACCGACGACGCCGACGATCTCGCCCTTTTCAACAGAAAAAGAGAGATCCTTGACCGCGGCAAGCACCCCGTAGCGGGAGGGGTACTCGATCCGCAAGTTTTTGACTTCAAGCAAGGACATGGTTACCTCTGCGGGGGACATCCGTCCCAAATAATTCGTCCGTAAATCAGCCGCAGATGCTGGTTGTGCCTTGGTACTGCTCGAGAGCCGTTGTTGTGTAATTAACGCTCAATCCATGAGGCAGCCAAACCAGCGATCCGGGCGGGTTTTTTGCATTTTTTTGGAATAACCCGCGAGTAAGTTAGTCGGTTTGCCCGCGGGTGTAAATGATCCAGTTATACAATTTCGCAATACTTTGCCCAGAGAATGCCGACACCCTGGGGTTAAAATGTCGATAAAAGTCACATTACCAGAGATTACGCTGGCAATGCGAGACCATCAACCAATTATGTTTCAACAAAATAGCAACAAACCATCTTATTCACTATCAGCATTATGCTGACCAGCTTCGAATGAGTAGTGAATATTTATGTGAAATGATTTTTTGACGGCAGCATATCTGGAGTAAGGAAAAATAGGCAGAGCTAAATAGGGACAATGCAGAAGGATCAACCTGGGCCACAGGCCCGCCGGCACGGCAAGCCGGGAGGGATTGCATACAAAAAAACGCAGGCCCCTCAGGGCCTGCGTGTGCGGTATATCCGGCCTCTTTGCAAGAGGAGAGCAGTGAAAAAACAGCGAGACGGGCGTTCGGGAGCCGCCTCCCCTCACCAGTGGGCAAGCAGTTGCATGCAGGCCAGGGCGAACAGGCCGGCGATGAGATCGTCCAGCATGATGCCAAGCCCGCCGTGAATGCGGCGATCGAACCAGGAGATGGGCCAGGGCTTAAGGATGTCGAACACCCGGAACAGCACGAAGCCCGCCAGCACCCACTCCCAGCCGGCCGGGGCCGCAATCATGGTGACCCCGAATCCGATGACCTCGTCCCAGACGATGGCCCCGTGATCCGGCATCCCGATGGCGTCGGTGGCGCTCTGGCAGATGCGGATGCCCGCCACGAAACCCACCACCAGCAGGGCGATGAACCAGGAGGTCGGCAGCCCGCTCACCAACAGATAGAGCGGGATGGCTGCCAGGGTCCCCATGGTGCCCGGCGCCTTGGGGGAGAGGCCGGAGCCAAAGCCCACCGCCAGGAAGTGGAGCGGGTTTTTAAGGTTCAGCCGCGTCAGTTCGGGCTTTATCTTGAAAGATATCATGCGAAGTGATCCCAGCCCTTGAGGTGCAGTTCGACGGGTTGTTCGTCCTGCAGGTAGTCGATGCCAGGCTCCCCGGCCAGGATGCGACCGATGCGGGTGAACTTCACGCCACAATTGGCCAACGCCGTGTCCAGGGCGCCGTGGTGCTCCTGGGGCACGGTGAAGCAGAGCTCGTAGTCGTCGCCCCCGGCCAGGGCCAGCTGCCAGGCATCCATGGCCGGCACCGCATCCTGCAACACGGGGGAGAGGGGCAGCAGATTGAGATCGATCTGGGCCCGCACGCCGGACGCCTTGAGGATGTGGCCGAGATCAGACGCCAGGCCGTCGGAGAGATCCAGGGCGCTGCTGGCCAGCCCGCGCAGGGCCTGACCGGCCAGGATGCGGGGATGGGGATGGTCGAGGCGCGGCAGCACGGCCGCCAGCTGGTTCTCGTTGAGGGTGCGCTTGCCCAGCAGGTGGGAGAGCGCCAGGGCGGCATCTCCCAGGGTACCGGTCACGTAGACCCCGTCACCGGCCTTGGCGCCGCTGCGCAGCAGGGCGCGACCTGCCGGGACCGATCCTTTCACCGAGACGGTGATGGAGAGGGGCCCGCGGGTCATGTCCCCCCCCACCAGCGCCACGTTGTAGTACTCGGCGAGCTCGAGGAACCCTTCGGCGAAACCGGCGACCCAGCGCTCGTTGATGGCGGGCAGGGTCAGGGCCAGGGAGACCCAGCGCGGCTCGGCACCCATGGCGGCCAGATCGGAGAGATTGACCGCCAACGCCTTGTAGCCGAGATCCACCGGATCCATGTCGGGGAAGAAGTGCACGCCGCTCACCAGGGTGTCCGTGCTCACCGCCAACTGGGCGTCGGGGGGCAGGGTCAGCAGGGCACAGTCATCTCCAGGGCCCATCACCACGTCCTTGCGGGCGTGGGGGACCTTGAAGTACTTCTCAATCAGCTCAAATTCACCCATACAGTAAAAAGCCAGCAATAAGCTGGCTCCTCTCTTAATTGCTGACGGACAGCAGGATCAGCGCTTGGGCAGCGTCTTGATCACCTTGTCCAGGACGCCGTTGACAAACTTGTGGCTGTCATCGGCGGCGAAGGCTTTGGCCAGCTCGATCGCTTCGTTGATCACCACGCGCGGCGGCACATCTTCACGACGGGTCAGCTCGTAGGTCGCCAGACGCAGGATCGCCTTGTCCACCATGTCCACTTCTTCCAGCGGACGGGAGAGGAAAGGCGCGAACACCTTGTCCAGCTCGTTGCAGTGGACCGCTACCCCGAACAGCAGATCGCGGAAATAGTTCAGGTCCACACCCTTGGTGTCCTGATCGATCTTGAACTGCTCTTCGATGTCGCCCACGTTGGCCTGGGTCATCTGCCACTGGTAGATGGCCTGGGTGGCGCAATGGCGGGCCTTACGGCGCTCGGACGGTTTCAATGCATTTCTCCTCGTTACACGTCCAGTTGTTTCAGGACGTTGATCATTTCGAGCGCGCTCAGTGCAGCCTCTGCACCCTTGTTACCCGCCTTGGTACCGGCGCGTTCGATGGCTTGTTCAATGTTTTCGGTGGTCAGCACGCCGAAGGCAACGGGAATGTCGTATTCCATCATTACCTGGGCCAGACCCTTGCCGTTCTCGCTCGCTACCAGTTCGAAGTGGTAGGTACCGCCGCGGATGACGGTGCCGAGTGCGACGATGGCGTCGTATTGACCGCTCTTGGCCAGCTTCTTGGCCGCCAGGGGAATTTCGACGGCCCCCGGTACACGCACCAGGGTCAGATTGCTCTCCTGGACCTGACCTTGACGCTTCAGCACGTCCAGCGCGCCGTTCACCAGGCTGTCATTGATGAAGCTGTTGAAACGGGCAACGACAATAGCAACACGCGCCTCGGGAGCGGCGATATTTCCTTCGATAATCTTCATTGGAAATCCTGTCTCTGTGCAATCAATTAGGGGCCGGGCTCAAAAGTGCACGCATTCTAGCACAACAGAGCCGCGACAAAAAACCATGGCCGCAACGGGCGGCCATGGTGATGAATTCAACCGTACGCAGCGCTTACTCGCCGACGTACTCCACCACTTCCAGACCAAAGCCACCGAGGGCATGGTACTTCTTGGGAGAGCTCAACAGGCGCATCTTGCCGACCCCCAGCGCCTTGAGGATCTGGGAACCGACGCCGACCCGGCGCGAGGTGCCCTGCCACTTGGCCCCTTCCGGCGCCAGCCCCTTGTCGGCGGCTTCAAAACCCTTGACCCTGGCCAGCAGCTCGGCGCCATGGGCTTCCGCCCCCAGGATCACCAGTACCCCGCCCTCGTCGGCGATGCGGGCCATGGATTTGGGCAGCGGCCAGCTGCGGGCGCTGTGGCGGTCGGTGAGCAGCAGATCGCTCAGCACGTCGTGCAGGTGCACCCGTACCAGGGTCGGCTGGTCGGCCTTCACGTCCCCTTTCTTCAGGGCGAAGTGCACCTGGTTGTCGATGGTGTCTCGGAAGGTGACGAGGTCGAACTCGCCGTATTCGGTGGGCAACTTGCACTCGGCCACTTTCTCTACCGTGGTCTCGTGCTGGTTGCGGTATTCGATAAGGTCGGCAATGGTGCCGAGCTTGATGCCGTGCTGCTCGGCGAAGATCTCGAGATCCGGGCGCCGGGCCATGGTGCCGTCTTCGTTGAGGATCTCGACGATGACGGAGGCAGGCTCGAAGCCGGCCAGCCGGGCCAGATCGCAGCCCGCTTCGGTGTGGCCGGCGCGGGTCAGCACACCGCCATCCTGCGCCATCAGCGGGAAGATGTGGCCGGGCTGCACCAGATCGGCGGCCTTGGCATGGGGCGCCACCGCAGCCTGCACGGTGACGGCGCGGTCGGCGGCGGAGATGCCGGTGGTCACCCCTTCCGCCGCCTCGATGGAGACGGTGAAGGCGGTGGAGAACTGGGCATTGTTGCGATCGACCATCAGCGGCAGCGCCAGCTGCTTGCAGCGATCCCGGGTCAGGGTCAGGCAGATGAGGCCACGACCGTAGCGCGCCATGAAGTTGATGTCTTCCGGGCGGACACAGGAGGCGGCCATGATCAGGTCCCCTTCGTTCTCCCTGTCTTCGTCATCCATCAGGATCACCATCTTGCCAGCCTTGATATCGGCAATGATTTCCTGGGTCGTGCTCAGCGCCATGGGCTACTCCATCAACATGCTTGGGGATTGAGCCAGTCGGCTCGACTTGATACTGCGTATTGTGCTCTAGATGGGGGCACGCGGCCCCGTTTCAATCCGCGCGGGATCACAGAACCGCGTTTTCCCGTCAAAACGGCTCACAAGAATCCGGACTGGGCCAGCTTCTCCAGGGTCAGGGTAGAGGCACTGCTCTCCTCGCGCTTGCCCGTCATCAGCCGCTCCAGATAGCGGGCTATCTGGTCCACCTCGAGGTTGACCCGGTAGCCGGGTTTCCAGCGGGCGATGGTGGTCTCCTGGGCGGTGTGGGGCACGATGGTCAGCCGGAACAGATCCCCCTGAACCGCATTGACGGTGAGGCTGATTCCATCCACTGCAATGGAGCCCTTCTCGGCGATGTAGCGCGAGAGCTCCCCCGGCGCCTTGATCCAGTATTCGATGGCGCGGCCGCTGGACGATTTGCTCTTCACCTCGCCGATGCCGTCCACGTGGCCAGAGACCAGGTGGCCGCCGAGGCGGGAAGTGGGCATCAACGCCTTCTCGAGGTTGACCGGATCCCCCACCTTGGCGGCAGAAAAACCGGTGCGGGAGAGGGTTTCCAGGGAGACGTCGGCGGTATAGCTGTGATCCCCAAGCGCCACCACGGTGAGACAGACGCCGTTGGTGGCGATGGAGTCGCCCAGCTTGACGTCACTGAAGTCCAGGGTCGGCGCGTGCACGGTGAGGGCCATGTCCTCCCCCTGGCGACGCAGCTCGGCCAGGGTTCCCACCGCTTCGATAATTCCGGTAAACATGCAGATCACCTTGCTGATGACGGGGGCGATGGATGCCCCCGTGAACATTGAAAAATCAGGCTATTTTCGCAGTGATGCGAATATCCTGGCCAAGCATGCGCACATCCTTGAGGTTGAGTTTGGGAGCCTGGAACAGCCGGGTCAGCCCCGGCAGATGGAACAGGCCGCGCCCCTCATCCCCCATCAGTTTGGGCGCCTGATAGAGCACCAGCTCGTCCACCAGCCCCTTCTCCAGCAGGGCGCCGCACAGCCGCGGCCCCGCCTCCACCAGTACCGAGTTGACGTTCTGTTTGGCCAGCAGCATGAACAGACTGACCAGATCCAGCTTGCCATCCAGCAGCGGCACCTCCAGCTGCTGCACCCAGGCGGGCCACTCACCGGATGCCTTGTGGCGGGCCAGCAGTACCGGGCTCTCGCTCTGGAACAGGGGCAGATCCGGGGTGAGCCGGTTTTGCGAATCCACGATGACTCGAAGTGGCTGGCGCAGGGTCTCTTTGGGATAGACCGCCTTGACCGAGGGGGGCAGCTCGTCCCAGCGCACGGTGAGGGAGGCGCCATCCGCCAGCACGGTTTCGGCGCTGGAGAGGACTGCATCGTAACGGGCCCGCAGCCGCTGCACGTCCCGGCGCGCCTCCGGAGAGGTGATCCACTGGCTCTCGCCACTCGCCATGGCGGTGCGACCATCCAGGCTCGCCCCCAGCTTGACCGTCACCAGCGGAAACGCGGTGCGCATCCGCTTGAAGAAACCGGGATTGAGGGCCTCGGCTTCCGCGGCCAGCAGGCCGAAATCGGTCTTGATCCCCGCCTCGGAGAGCATCCGCAGGCCACGCCCGCCCACCTGGGGATTGGGATCCACCATGGCGGCGACCACCCGGGTCACCCCGGCCTTGATGAGCGCCTCGGCGCAGGGGGGCGTGCGACCATGATGGGAGCAGGGCTCCAGGGTCACATAGGCGGTGGCACCGCGGGCCTCTTCCCCTGCCGCGTGCAGAGCATAGACCTCGGCATGGGGCTCACCGGCCCGCTTGTGCCAGCCCTCCCCCACCACCACGCCGGCCTTCACCAGCACGGCGCCGACGCAGGGGTTGGGGGCCGTGGTGTAACGGCCGCACCGGGCCAGTTCGAGGGCCCGGCTCATCCATTGGTAATCGTCTTGACTAAACATCCGGGCTCCTGTGTCCAGCAACCTGTCCCCCGTGGCACGGCCATCCGATGGGACAAGAAAATAGGGTGTACGCGCTTGCAGCACGCCTTCTCGGGCAGATCGGCCATGGCATCTGACGCCATGGCGACGGGCACACACATCGCAGGATGCGGCCGCACGCCCTCATACTTTTTCACCAGTGCAACGATGCGCTATCTGGATGTCTCACTGGTGTAACAACTGGCGCTGCCGCAACGGCAGCCCCTCTCTTATTCACATAGGGAGCGACAGGCCGACGTTACTTCTCCAGCTTGGCGATCTCTTCCCCGAATTCGCGAATGTCTTCAAAGCTGCGGTAGACGGAGGCAAAGCGGATGTAGGCCACCTTGTCCAGGCTCTTGAGCTCATCCATCACCAGATTGCCCACCAGCTGGGAGGCCACCTCCCGCTCACCGGTGGCCCGCAGGCGGGACTTGATGTGGTTGACCGCCTTCTCGATGGCCTCCATGCTCACCGGCCGCTTCTCCAGCGCCCGCAGAATGCCGGCCCGCAGCTTGTCTTCGTTGAAGGGCTCGCGGGAGCCGTTGGACTTGATGACGCGGGGCATGACCAGTTCGGCCATTTCGAAGGTGGTAAAACGCTCGTGACAGAGCAGGCATTCGCGACGGCGGCGCACCTGATGGCCCTCGGCCACCAGACGGGAATCGATCACCTTGGTATCAACGGCACTACAGAAAGGGCAATGCATCTGACCTCCGGCGTGGATGAAAATGGGCGCGGGCCCCGGGGGCTGGCGCTAGGCCGGCCAGTGTAACACGGCCATCCAGAACCGGTAAAAGCCCATGAAAACAAGGGACAACCAGCCAGACCTTCGGGCAGGACTCAGTCGTCATAGGGCAACGCCTCGGGGTCGCAATCCTGGTAATCGGGGGCAGGATCCGCCGCGAACCGGCGAGCAGCCACATGGCTGTGACCCAGCATCAGCGCCTTGCCCACCCGGTGCATGCCATCCATCACCCGACCGGCGCTGTCCAGCAGGATGGGATAGGCGAGATCCGCCGCCATCATGAGCTGGCAATGCGCCACCACGCTGCGCACCGTGGGCGTGGCGTCGCCATGGCCGTACCAGTGGTCGCGGTCAAGCTCGGCAATCTCGCCGAGTGCCACCGCCTGCACCGGCAGGTTGCGGCTCAGCCGGATCAAGCGGCGCACATCCCAGGCCAGCAGTCCCTGTTCGCTGGCGCGAAAGTGGTACAGGGCGCGAACCGTCTGCCGCAGTGACGCCTCCAGCACGTCCTCTTCCATGTCATCGCACATGATCACCTCTGTCTCATCTTGCCAGACGCTGCAAAAAACAATGCCACCCGAGGGTGGCATTGGTCTTCAACCTGAAGGTCAGGCTGATTATGCGTAGACCGGGAAGCGGCGGCAGATGTCCAGCACCTTCTCGCGCACAGTCGCCAGCACTTCTTCATTGTCGTGGCTGTCCAGCACGTCGCAGATCCAGTTGGCCAACTGAATGGACTCGGCTTCCTTGAAGCCGCGGCGGGTAATGGCCGGGGTGCCGATACGCACGCCGGAGGTCACGAACGGGGAACGCGGGTCGTTCGGTACGGAGTTCTTGTTGACGGTGATGTTGGCTTTGCCGAGGGCTGCGTCAGCATCTTTGCCGGTCAGCTCGCGACCGATCAGGTCAACCAGCATCAGATGGTTGTCGGTACCGCCGGAGACGATCTTGTAGCCGCGCTCGATAAAGGTCGCCGCCATGGCCTTGGCGTTCTTCACGACCTGGGCCTGGTAGGTCTTGAACTCGGGCTCCAGCGCTTCCTTGAAGGCCACGGCCTTGCCGGCGATGACGTGCATCAGCGGGCCGCCCTGACCACCCGGGAAGACGGCGGAGTTCAGCTTCTTGTACAGATCTTCGTCGTCGGCGGCGGAGAGGATCAGACCACCGCGCGGACCGGCCAGGGTCTTGTGGGTGGTGGAGGTGACCACGTGAGCGTGGGGCACCGGGTTCGGGTAGACGCCGGCGGCAATCAGACCGGCCACGTGGGCCATGTCCACGAACAGGTAAGCACCGATCTTGTCGGCGATTTCGCGCATGCGGGCCCAGTCGACGATGCCGGAGTAGGCGGAGAAGCCGCCGATCATCATCTTCGGCTTGTGCTCAACGGCCAGGCGCTCCATCTCGTCGTAGTCGATCTTGCCGGACTCGTCGATGCCGTAGGGGATGATGTTGTACAGCTTGCCGGAGAAGTTGACGGGGGAGCCGTGGGTCAGGTGACCGCCGTGGGCCAGGTTCATGCCGAGCACGGTGTCGCCCGGTTGCAGCAGGGCCATGTAGACGGCGCTGTTGGCCTGAGAGCCGGAGTGCGGCTGCACGTTGGCGTAGGTGGCACCGAACAGCTCTTTGGCGCGCTCGATGGCCAGGGTTTCAACCACATCCACATACTCGCAACCGCCGTAGTAACGCTTGGCCGGGTAGCCTTCGGCGTACTTGTTGGTCAACTGGGAGCCCTGGGCTTCCATGACGCGGGGGCTGGTGTAGTTCTCGGACGCAATCAGCTCGATGTGCTCTTCCTGACGACGGGTCTCGTCTGTGATGGCCTGCCACAGCTCTGGATCATAGCCGGCGATGGTCATGTCACGTTTCAACATCCGTTTATCTCCTGAAAATCGTTTGCGCGATAGGTGAAGTGGGCCCGCGCATTGTAACGTGAGCTGGATCAAAGAGACAGTCCAACCACCCAAAAAATTGTTTATAAAATGTAAAATACGTCGCAAATTTCGAATCCCGCCCCCTGGCTTCGCTCATCCCCCCGGCCTCCCCACACCAGCAATCCGGCTCCAGCCATCGTCCCCGCTTCCCGGGCAAGGCGATGAAAACCAGAGCCAGATCATGGATATAGCATTTACTAACAGATAACATCTTTAGGCCATGGGACATCTGCACGAGCGGGTGTCGCTCCCTGCCATCCCGGAACACAAGGGGAAACGCCATGATGGATCATCTGATGCTGTTCGTGATTGTCGCGGTCTTCGCTCTCTTCTACTGGGTCTACTACACCGCCAGCCGCAAGGGTGCCTGCACCGCCAACTGGGAGACACTTCCCACACGGGAGCAGTACCTGGCGGCCCATCCCGGCGCCGCCGACGGGGATCTCATTTTCTGCATCCATTGCGGTCATCATCAGCAGCGGGAGGTCGGCCTGGTGCACCAGATGGATTACCGCCGCCAGCACATCTGCCCCCGTTGCAAGCAGGTGCTCTATCGCGTCGAGGAGTAGGTCGGCCTCCTCGTCGCCCACGGTGATCCCGCGAATGCGACCCCCTCGCCTGGCGCTATCCGGCCAAAAGGCCCCATGAGTTTCCTTTATTTTTAAAGTCGTTAGAATCGGGGGCCATCAAGGCTCCCGATTGTCATCCACGGAGGAAAAATGCAGGAATTCATGGCGACCAGCGAACGCCGGGCCGAGCTTTACTGGTGGTTTTCCACCCTGTTTGCTGCCGAACTCAGTGATGCACAGATCGCTGAATACGACACCTATGACGTGCGCAGCTTCTTGAAGAGCCTCTCCACTCTCGATCCCATGCGCGAAGCCGTGGCTGAGCTCAACGACGCCATCGCCCGATTGCTGGTGCGCCCCGAGCGCCAGACGGCCCTGGCCGCCGACTTCGCCGGCCTGTTCCTGAGCGCTCCCGAGCAGGGTGCCCTGCCCTACGAATCCCTCTACCGGGGCGAAGGCAAGCAGCTGATGCAGGCCCCCATGACCGAGATGCAGGCACGCCTCGATCGCCTCGGCATCAACGTCAGCGACAAATACAATGAGCCTGCCGATCATCTGGCCATCGAGCTGGATCTGATGGGCAGCCTCATCATCCGCGCCGCCGAGTCGACCACCGCCGACCAGCGCGAGGCGTGGCTTGGCGAGCAGGAGTCCCTGCTGCACGGCCACCTGCTGGGCTGGTTCGAGCGCTTCGAGCAGGCCTGCCGGGCCGCCGACACGTTTGGCTTCTACGGTGCCAGTGCCCGCCTGCTGGGGGTGTTCCTCAAGATGGACGCCAACTACCTCTCCCTGGTCAAACCGGCACCGTCCGCCGACTGAGCCCGGCATGAAGACAGCCCTGCTTCTTATCGCATGCTGGCTGCTGGCCCTGATCCCGCTGGATCAGGGTCTCACTCCCCTCGTGACGCTGCTGTTCAACCCGGACCGCGCGCTCTACAGCACCGCCCAGCTCACCGGCTTTGCCGGCATCCTGCTGACCCTCTACCTCGCCAATCTCGGGGTGGAAGTGGTGCTGCGTCGCCGCTTCCAGATAGCGGGCATGCTGGCCCTGCTCGCCGCCTGGACAGATTTCATCAACAGCAGCGGCACCGAGAGCCACTGGCTGGTGCTCTACGCCATGGCGTTGCCGTTTCATCTGGTGGGCTGGCTGGTATTTGTTCGCGGGATCCAGGCGTTTGGCCGCCAGAAAGGCTGACATCTCGTTGATTTCACACCCTTCTCACACTTTCTTTCTCTCCTGACACTTCCTGCCATACTGACACAGTCGTCCAAATGACAAAGCAATCAATTCAGGAGCCTCCATGGAAAAAGTGCTACCCGAATCGGTTCCGACACGGCATTTGTCAGGCCCGCTCTCTCCCCACGAGTTGCAACAGCTGTTCGCCCAGGCGCCCGTCGGGATTGGGGTCTTCGATCACGAATTCAGGTGTCGCGACGTCAACGGACGCTTTGCCGAACTGACCGGCCTCGCACGGGCAGAGCACCCGGGCAAGATGCTGTTCGACATTGTCCCTGCCCAGACTCCCCAGCTGCTCCCGCTGTTTCAGCAACTGCGGCAAGGTCCCCCCCGATGCACATTTGAGGTGGAAATGGTCGGTCTCTCCCGCGCGGCCTCCCCCGCACGCTGGCAAGTGAGCGTCAGCTCCGTGCTGGATGAGGACGGCACCTTCAGCGGCATCGTCCTCGTGATGAGGGAGTCCGCACAGACAGGCCCCCACCTCGACGCGCCCGTGTCACCCGGCCTGCAGGAGATGACCCACCTTCATGCACTGCGTCTCTATCAGGCCGAAGCCCGCTTGCAGCACCTCTCCTATTACGATCCCCTCACCGATCTCGGCAATCGCCATCTGCTGCAAGAGCGCCTCACCCTGGAGATAGAGACGGCCAGGGTGAACCACCACGTCCTGGCGCTGCTGTTCATCGATCTCGACGGCTTCAAGCTCATCAACGACAACCTGGGGCACAGTGCCGGCGATCTGCTGCTCAAGCTGTCGGCAGACCGCATTCGCCACTGCCTGCGCCCCGGAGACATCGCCATCCGGCTGGGGGCAGACGAATTTCTGGTGTTGCTGCCCGCCATCAGAGACACCCAGGATCTGCTGGGTCTCATCGAGGGGTTGCAACGCAGGCTGCACGATCCCGCCGACATCGGCCAGGAGCGGGTGAGGCTCTCCGCCAGCATCGGCGTCTCCCTCTATCCGGAGCATGGCCAGACCCCGGACAGCCTTATCAGCGCGGCGGACAACGCCATGCATGAAGCCAAGCGCCGTGGCCGCAACGGCTATCTGTTCCACTCCCCCGACATGACGGCACAGACCAGGGAGCGGATGCTGCTGGAGCAGGGACTGCTCAAGGCCATTGAGCAGCAAGAGTTTCGCCTGCTCTACCAACCCATGACGGATCTGGCGGATGGTCATCTCAGCGGCCTGGAGGCCCTGATCCGCTGGCAGCATCCCAGCCTTGGCATGATATCCCCGGACCGTTTCATTCCGGTGGCAGAGGAGTGCGGTCTCATCGAACCACTGGGCGAATGGGTGATGCGCACCGCCTGCCGGCAAGGTCAGCAGTGGCTGGCAGAAGGGCTCGCCGTGCCCCGGCTCTCGGTCAATGTGTCGGTCAGGGAGATGCGCTCCCACGACTACGTGGAGCGGGTGACAGCCATTCTGGCCGAGACCGGTTTTCCTGCCGAACGGCTGGAGATCGAGGTGACCGAGAGCATCATCCAGAGCGTGGATCACAGTCTGCGGCTCTTCACCCGCCTCAAGGCGCTGGGGGTACAGATCGCCATCGACGACTTCGGCACCGGTTTCTCCTCCCTGAGCCTGCTCAGGAGCCTGCCCATCGATCGCATCAAGATAGACAGGGCCTTCGTCCAGGCGTTGCCCGACGACAAGCACAGCCGCGAGCTGTGCCGTACCATAGTCCAGCTGGCCAGCTCCCTCGGCATGGCCGTCACGGCGGAAGGGATAGAAACCCAGCCCCAGCGCAAGTTCCTGCAATCCCTGCGTTGCGAAGAGGGACAGGGCAACCTGTTCAGCCATCCCCTGCCAGAACCCAGCCTGCCTCCCCTGCTCCCCCTCCGCCATTGAGCCTTGGCCGCGCCACCACGCAAGCAAAGAAGGGAGCCCATGGCTCCCTTCTGCTTCATCATCATGGCTTCCCGCCCGCTATCTTCGTCGCTATCCAAAAGTCTAATTGCCCTCGGGAACCAAAGGTATAAGTTGTTACTCAATCATTAAGAAAATGTATTCACAGGAGTGAGAGATGAGCGAGAGCAAGGTCTACCCGGTCAAGGCCCACATCGGCAACGGCGCCCTGCTGGACAAGGAAGGTTATGAAGCCATGTATCAGGCGTCGGTGCAGGATCCGGACGCCTTCTGGGGGGAGCAGGGCAAGATCCTCGACTGGATGACCCCCTACACCCGCGTCAAGAACACCTCCTACGATCCGGGCCACGTCTCCATCAAGTGGTATGAGGATGGCCTGCTCAACGTCTCGGCCAACTGCCTGGATCGCCATCTGAGCGAGCGCGGCGACAAGGTCGCCATCATCTGGGAAGGGGACAACCCGGCTGAAGATCGCAAGATCACCTATCGCGAACTGCACGCCGAAGTGTGCAAGTTTGCCAACGTGCTCAAAGCCCAGGGGGTCAAGCGTGGCCACATGGTCTGCCTTTATATGCCCATGGTGCCGGAGGCGGCCATCGCCATGCTGGCCTGTACCCGCATCGGGGCCGTGCACAGCATCGTCTTCGGCGGCTTCTCGCCGGAGGCGCTCTCGGGCCGCATCATCGACTCCGGCGCCTCCGTCGTCATCACCGCCGATGAGGGGTTGCGAGGCGGTCGCCCCATCCCCCTCAAGAAGAACGTGGATGAGGCCCTTACCCACCCGGATACCAAGGTCAGCAAGGTGATCGTCCTCAAGCGCACCGGTGGCAACGTGGCCTGGCACGAGCACAGAGACATCTGGTGGCATGATGCGGTCAACGCCGCCAGCCCGGATTGTCCGCCCGAAGCCATGGGCGCCGAAGATCCCCTGTTCGTGCTCTACACCTCCGGCTCCACCGGCAAGCCCAAGGGTGTGCTGCACACCACGGGCGGCTATCTGGTCTATGCCGCCCTCACCTTCAAATACGTGTTCGACTACCACGAAGAGGACATCTACTGGTGTACCGCCGACGTGGGCTGGGTCACCGGTCACTCCTATCTGGTCTACGGGCCACTGGCCAACGGCGCCACCACCGTCATGTTCGAAGGGGTGCCCAATTACCCGGCCACCAACCGCATGAGTCAGGTGGTGGACAAACACCAGGTCACCATCCTCTATACCGCCCCCACCGCCATTCGCGCACTGATGGCCAAGGGCAAGGAGGCTGTCGAAGGCACTTCCCGCACCAGCCTGCGCATCATGGGGTCGGTGGGTGAACCCATCAACCCGGAAGCCTGGGAGTGGTACTACCGCACCATCGGCGACGAGCGCTGCCCCATCGTCGACACCTGGTGGCAGACCGAGACCGGCGGCATCCTCATCACTCCGCTGCCCGGCGTCACCGCGCTCAAGCCCGGCTCGGCCACTCGTCCCTTCTTCGGAGTACAGCCTGCTCTGGTGGACAACCTGGGTGAGCCGCTGGAAGGCGCCACCGAGGGCAACCTGGTGATCACCGACTCCTGGCCCGGCCAGATGCGTACCGTGTTCGGCGATCACGAGCGCTTCGAGCAGACCTACTTCTCCACCTTCCCGGGTCGCTACTTCACCGGCGACGGTGCCCGTCGCGACGAGGACGGCTACTACTGGATCACCGGCCGGGTGGATGATGTACTCAACGTCTCCGGCCACCGCATGGGTACCGCCGAAATCGAGTCCGCTCTGGTGGCCCATCCGAAAATCGCCGAAGCGGCGGTGGTGGGCGTTCCCCACGAGATCAAGGGACAGGGCATCTACGCCTATGTCACCCTGATCGCCGGGGAAGAGCCGAGCCGCGAGCTGCACAAGGAAGTGAAGGAGTGGGTGCGCAAGGAGATTGGCGCCATCGCGACCCCGGACGTGATCCACTGGGCCGAGGGGCTGCCCAAGACCCGATCCGGCAAGATCATGCGGCGTATCTTGCGCAAGATCGCCACCGGCGAAACCGACAGCCTGGGGGATATCTCCACCCTGGCGGATCCGGGGGTCGTGGACAAGCTGATCCGCGAGAAGTCGGAAGCGGCGTGAGTCTCTTCCCCACGTCAACAGAGCCGGCCACGTGCCGGCTTTGTTGTCTTCGGGATCCGGACAGGGCAGAGTTCGGTGGCAGGCAGGGCTTGCGGGCAAACCAGGCCAATAAACAGCCAGATGTAGAGATTAGACCAGTAAAATGCTGCTAATTTTCACGAAATCAATATAATTGCGAAATCTGTGTGTCAGGGCACACCGATTTGTGCAAAAATTGGCTAGATTTTTGGTAGTCCAAAGATAGCTGATAGATAGCAGCATAATCATCGAGGATGTACTCAATATGTCGCAACATCACCGAATCCTCCTGCTTAACGGCCCCAATCTGAATCTGCTGGGCAAGCGGGAACCGGGAATCTACGGCAGCAAGACGCTCGATGAGATCGTCGCCGATCTGACGCGCAGCGCCAGCGAACTCGGTGTCACCCTGGAACATCTGCAATCCAATGCCGAGCACGAGCTGATCGGCCGCATCCATCAGGCCATGGGCCAGGTGGATTTCATCATCATCAATCCCGCCGCCTTCACCCATACCAGCGTTGCCCTGCGCGATGCCCTGCTGGGTGTGGCCATCCCCTTTATCGAGGTTCACCTGTCAAACGTTCATGCCAGGGAGCCCTTCCGTCATCACTCCTATCTGTCTGATGTCGCCAAGGGGGTGATCTGCGGGTTGGGTGCCGATGGTTACCAATTCGCTTTAACCGCGGCCGTGCATCAGTTGCGCGCGGCTTGATAATCACTGATCAGATAAAGAAGAAAGAGAATGCTAATGGATATCCGCAAAATCAAGAAGCTGATTGAACTGGTTGAAGAGTCCGGCATCGCCGAGCTGGAAATCTCCGAAGGGGAAGAGTCCGTTCGCATCAGCCGTAATTTCTCCGGCCAGGTTAGCGTTGCCCCGCAGATGATCATGCCCCAGGCCGCAGCTCAGGTTGCCGCACCGGTTGCCGCTGCTCCGGCAGCAGCCGCTGCACCTGCTGCCGATGCCGCCCCGAGCGGTCATCTGATGCGCTCCCCCATGGTGGGCTCCTTCTACCGCTCCTCCAGCCCGGAAGCCAAGCCGTTCGTGGAAGTCGGTCAGCACGTCAATGTCGGCGACACCCTGTGCATCGTCGAAGCCATGAAAATGATGAACCAAATCGAGTCTGACAAGGCCGGCGTGATCAAAGCGATCCTGGTTGAAAATGGTCAGGCCGTCGAGTTTGACGAGCCGCTGTTCATCATCGAATAAGGGAAAATGCCACCCATGTTGGACAAAGTAGTCATCGCCAACCGCGGTGAAATTGCCCTGCGGATCCTGCGCGCCTGCAAAGAGCTCGGGATCAAGACAGTGGCCGTTCACTCCACTGCCGATCGGGAGCTCAAGCATGTGCTCCTGGCGGACGAAACCATCTGCATCGGCAAACCTGCCAGCGGTGAGTCCTACCTCAATGTGCCGGCCATCATCGCCGCCGCCGAGGTGACCGGTGCCGTCGCCATCCACCCGGGCTACGGCTTCCTCTCCGAGAATGCCGACTTCGCCGAAGTGGTCGAGAAATCCGGCTTCATCTTCATCGGCCCGCGCGCCGAGACCATTCGCCTGATGGGTGACAAGGTCTCCGCCATCGAGGCGATGAAGAAGGCGGGCGTGCCCTGCGTACCCGGCTCCGACGGCCCGGTGGACAACGATGCCAAGCGCAACGCCGCCATCGCCAAGCGGATCGGGTATCCGGTGATCATCAAGGCCGCCGGTGGCGGTGGTGGTCGCGGCATGCGCGTGGTGCGCAACGAGGCCGAACTGGCCTCCGCCATCGCGCTGACCAAATCCGAAGCGGGCCAGTTCTTCAAGAACGACATGGTCTACATGGAGAAGTACCTGGAGAACCCGCGCCACATCGAGATCCAGGTGCTGGCTGACGGTCAGGGTACCGCCCTCTATCTGGGTGAGCGGGACTGCTCCATGCAGCGCCGTCACCAGAAGGTCGTGGAAGAGGCGCCGGCCCCCGGCATCACCGACGAGATGCGCAAGTTCATCGGTGAGCGCTGTGTGCGCGCCTGTCTCGAGATCGGCTACCGCGGTGCAGGTACCTTCGAGTTCCTGTACGAGAACGGCGAGTTCTATTTCATCGAGATGAACACACGTATCCAGGTGGAGCATCCGGTCACCGAGATGGTCACCGGCGTCGACCTCATCAAGGAGCAGCTGCGCATTGCCGCCGGTCAGCCCCTGTCGATCACCCAGCAGGACATCCGCATCCGTGGCCACGCCATCGAGTGCCGGATCAATGCCGAAGATCCGGCCACCTTCCTGCCCTCTCCCGGTCTCATCCAGCGCTTCCACGCGCCGGGCGGCCTGGGCGTGCGCTGGGAATCCCACATCTATGCGGGTTACAAGGTCCCCCCCTACTACGACTCCATGATCGGCAAGCTGATCTGCTACGGGGAGAACCGCGACGTGGCCATCGCCCGCATGCGTCACTCCCTCGACGAGCTGGTGGTGGAAGGGATCAAGACCAACATCGCCCTGCAAAAAGAGATCATGAAGGACGAAAACTTCCAGCACGGTGGCACTAACATCCACTACCTGCACAAGAAGTTGGGTCTGTAATGGCTTGAGGCCCGACCCATTGAGCACGGTGGCAGCACAGAACAGCCTCCACCTGCACAAGAAGTTGGGTCTGTAATGGCTTGAGGCCCGACCCATTGAGCAATGGTGGCCGCATGAGCAGCCACCACCTGCACAAGAAGTCGGGTCTGCAAAGACCCCTTTCATCGGGAAATTGCGCGATCCACCCGGATCGCCAACGTAAAAAAGGGCCATGGCGACATGGCCCTTTTTTGTTATTCTTGCGCCCCGCTCACTCGTCGGAGGCCACAGTGAACCGTTTCGCACTCGCCCGTCGGGAAGCAGCCTTCTGCCTGCTGCTGACCCTGCTCTACTTTGTCGCCTGGTATGGCTCGGCTTATTTCATCCCCGAGGATCTCGAGCTGTGGGACCTGCCCCTCTGGTTCCTGCTCAGTTGCATCCTGATGCCCCTGCTGTTCATCGGCCTCTGCGCCCTCATGGTGGATCGCCTGTTCGTCGATATTCCCCTGGATAGCGAGGTACCACCCCATGAATCTTGAGCTGATGCTGCCGCTCTGCATCTACCTGGTGCTGGTACTGGGGGTCGGTTTCTGGGCCAGTCGCCACCGGACCGGCGGCAACTTCATGCAGGAGTACTTCATCGGCAACCGCAGCATGGGGGGGCTGGTGCTCGCCATGACCCTGGTGGCCACTTATACCTCTGCATCGTCCTTCATCGGCGGGCCGGGAGCCGCCTACAAGGTCGGCCTCGGCTGGGTGTTGCTGGCGATGATCCAGCTGCCCACTGTCTGGCTCACCCTGGGGGTGCTTGGCAAGAAGTTCGCCATCATCGCCCGCCGGGTCAACGCGGTGACCATCAACGACATGCTGTGGGCCCGCTACCAGAGCAGGGCGGTGGTCGTGCTGGGCTCGGTCACCATCATCCTTGCCTTCATCGCCACCATGGTGGTGCAGTTCATCGGCGGCGCCCGCCTGCTGGAAACGGCGACCGGCCTCAGCTATCAGCAGGGACTCTTTCTGTTTGCCAGTTGCGTGCTGCTCTACACGGTGATCGGCGGCTTTCGCGCCGTGGTGATGACGGATGCCCTGCAGGGCATCGTCATGCTCATCGGCACTGGCGCCCTGCTGGCGGGCATCCTCATCGCCGGTGACGGGTTGCCGAATCTTGTCCACCAGCTCAAGGAGATAGATCCCAAGCTGGTGAGCCCCCAGGGGGCCGGCGACATGCTGACCCAGCCCTTCATGCTGAGCTTCTGGGTGCTGGTCTGCATCGGGGTGGTGGGCTTGCCCCACTCGGCGCTGCGCTGCTTTGGCTACCGGGACAGCAAGGCGCTGCACCGGGGCATCCTCATCGGCACCATCGTCTGCGCCCTGCTGATGTTCGGCATGCACCTGGCCGGGGCGCTGGGCCGCGCCATCCTGCCCGGCATGGACAGCCCGGACAAGATCATGCCCTCCCTGATGATGGAGGTGCTCCCCCCCTGGCTGGCCGGGGTCTTCCTGGCCGCCCCCATGGCGGCCATCATGTCCACCATCGACTCCCAGCTGATCCAGGCCTCCGCCACCCTGGTGAAAGATCTCTACCTCAATTACCTCAACCCCAGGCAGGAAAAGCTGGAGGTCCGGGTGCCGCGCCTCTCCCTGCTCTGCACCCTGATCCTGGGTACCCTGGTACTGCTGGCGGCGCTCCAGCCCCCCGAGATGATCATCTGGCTCAACCTGCTCGCCTTCGGCGGCCTGCAGGCGGTCTTCCTCTGGCCCCTGGTGCTCGGCCTCTACTGGTCCAGGGCCAACGGCCCGGGAGCCCTGGCCAGCATGGTCTGCGGCATCCTCTGTTACGGCACCTTGAGCCAGTGGGGGATCAAGCTGGCCGGTCTGCACGCCATCGTCCCGAGCCTGGCCCTTGGCCTGGCGGCCTTTGTCCTGGTCAGCCTGCTCACTCCTGCCCCGGATCAGCGTGTCCGTCGATTGTTTGATCAAAATTAAGAAAAGGATCAATAAAGGAAGGCTCGCCTATTCCCAAATGGGGGCTCACGGGTAAAATGTGCGCCACGTCACAAATACCGTGCCCCCATGCCAGTCCAGAACGCCAGAAAGATCCTGACCCAGTCCCTGCAGCGCCTCGGCTATGCCCTGTTGCTGCCCGTCTCCATCCTGCCCCTGGCCGCCCTGCTCCACCGGCTCGGCCAACCGGACGTGCTGGATCTCGCCGTGCTCTCCCTCGCCGGTCGCGCCCTCTTCAGCCAGATGCCGCTCATCTATGCGGTGGCCATTGCCTTCGGGTTGAGTCGCCAGGGGCAAGGAGCCCAGGCGCTCGCCGGAGCGGTCAACTTTCTGCTGCTGAGCTCGGCGCTGGGCACCCTGGTGCCCGGGCTGCATGCGGACATGATCTGCGGCCTGCTGGCCGGGCTCGTCACCGCCATCGTCTGCTCCCGGGCCCGCGCTCTGCGGCTGCCAGGCTGGTTGCGCCCGCTGCAGGAAGATCTGCCGGGCATGTTGCTCTCGGCGCTGGCCTGCCTGCTGCTGGTGCTCCCCCTCTCCATCCTCTGGCCGCTGCTGGAACAGGGGCTCACCCTGCTCGCCTCCGATCTGCTCACCACGCCATTTGGCGCCTTCTGCTATGGCGTGCTGAACCGGCTGCTGATCCCCCTCGGCCTGCACCAGGTGCTGGGCAGCCTCATCGGGCTCGGGGAGAGCAACCTGCAAGCCCTCTCGACCGCCCAGCCGCTGCATGAAGGCTATGTGGCCGGGCTCTATCCGGTCATCATGTTCGGCCTGCCCGGTGCCTGTTTTGCCATCTGGATCCATCGCCAGCGGATGCAACAACTGCCCCAGGGAGGGCTGCTGCTCACCCTGGCGCTCACCTCGGCACTGGTGGGCATCACGGAGCCCATCGAGTTCCTGTTTGCCTTCACCGCTCCCTGGCTGTTTCTGGCCCATGCCCTGCTGACCGGGCTGTCGCTGGCCATCTGCAGCGGGCTCGACATACAGGTGGGCAGCTACTTTTCTGCCGGATTGCTGGATCTGGTCCTGAGCTACCACGCCGGTCTGCACAGCTTCTGGCTCATCCCCCTGGGCATCCTCTTCTTCGTCGTCTATGCCCTGCTCTTCTCCCGGCTGCTGGAACACGCTCCCCTCAGTCTGCCGGGCAAGCCCATCGCCGAGGATCTCTCCCGGCTCGCGACCGTGGCCCCCACCGATCCCCAGATGCTGGCTATCCAGTACCTCAAGATGCTGGGAGGCATGGACAACCTGCAGGCCATGAGCGTCTGCCTGACCCGCCTCAGCCTGCGAGTTCGCGACATGGCCCTGGTGGATCAATCCTGCCTGGCCAGACTGGGCTGCCTCTCCTGGGTCGTGCTGAACGAACATCAGCTGGTGCTGGTGCTCGGCCCCCATGCCGGCCTCATCGAAGGGCAGATCCGCATGCTGGCGGAACGCCAGTCGGTCCCGCTCGGTCTCGAACCGGCTCAGGCTCCCCTTGGCCAGCACCAGTGATCAGGCAAAGGGAAGACGCTCGGCCACGAAGTCCATCAGGCTGCGAAGGGCGGGGGCCAGGTGTTCCCGGCTCGGGTAGATGAGATAGAAGGGGTTCACCGGAACCAGGAGATCCGGCAGCACCTTGAGCAGTCGCCCCGCCGCCAGATCGTCGCCGCAGACATGGGCCGGCAGCAGGGCAATCCCCCCGTCATGGAGTGCCAGCTCCCGCAGCGCCAGCAGGCTGTTGCTCTGGCAGGCCCCGCGAGGGCGCCAGCCCCCCTCCTGCAATGGCCACACCGGCAAGGAGCCATGTACCAGGCAGGCGTGTCCGGCCAGCTCCGAGAGTTGGAGCGGCGTCCCGTTGGCCGCCAGGTAACCGGGAGATGCCACCAGATGGCGCGCCACCTGGCCGATGCGCCGGCAGATGAGGCTGGAATCTTTCAGCGGCGCCGCCCGCAGCGCCAGATCGTAACCTTCCCCCACCAGATCCAGCTGTTCATCGCAAAGGGTCAGCTCCAGCACCACCTCGGGGTAGAGGGCGCGAAATTCGGCCAGTATCCGACCAAGCAGCAAGGTTCCCGTGGCTTCGGGAGCAGTGATCCGCACCCGCCCTCCAGGAGCCGCGCGCAACCGCGCCATCGCCAGATTGGCGCTGCGCGCCAGTGCCAGCAGCTCCTGACAATGGGCCACATAGACCTCCCCCTGGGGCGTCAGGCTGAGCCTGCGGGTGGTGCGTTGCAGCAACCTCACCCCGAGCCGGGATTCGAGGCGCGAGATCTTCTGGCTCACCGAGGACTTGGGCATCCCGAGCACCTCGGCCGCCCCGGTGAAGCTCCCCTGCTCCACCACGGTGGCGAACAGCCCCATCAACTCCAGTTCGACATTGTTCATATATTCAAACAGTCTTTACCAATTACCCATCTTAATCTTGATAATCATCCAGACTAGAGTGAGTGGCAATCCCGAACACTGCTATTTGAAAGGAAAAGCCATGAAAGCCATCGCCCTGACTCACTATCTGCCAAGCAACCACCCCCACTGCTTCATCGAGAGCGATCTGCCCGATCCGACACCGGGCCCGCGGGATCTGCTGGTACGGGTCAACGCCACCTCCATCAATCCGGTCGACACCAAGGTACGCGCCCCCAAGGACAAGGTCGAAAGCAGCCCCCGCGTGCTGGGCTGGGACGCCGTGGGCGAGGTGATCGCCGTCGGTAGCGACGTCACCCTGTTCAAGGCCGGTGACAGGGTCTGGTATGCCGGCGACATCAGCCGCCCGGGCAGCAACAGCGCCCTGCAACTGGTGGACGAGCGCATTGCCGCCATCGCCCCAGTCACCCTGACCGATCTGGAAGCCGCCGCCCTGCCGCTCACCGCCATCACCGCCTGGGAAACCCTGTTCGAGCGCATGAGCCTCACCCGCGAAAGCACCGGGCGACTGCTGATCATCGGGGGCGCCGGCGGAGTCGGTTCCATCGCCATCCAGCTCGCCCGCCAGCTTACCGGCATGGAGGTGATCGCCACCGCATCGCGCCCCGAAACACGGGAGTGGTGCCTGGACATGGGGGCCCACCAGGTGGTGAGCCATCACCATCTGCAGGCGGAGCTCAAGGCGCTCGGCATCAGCGAGGTGGATGCCATCTTCTGCACCAACGCCACCGAGCAGCACTGGAACACCATGGCCAGCCTCATCCGTCCGTTTGGTCATATCTGCACCATCGCCGAGTCCAGTGAACCCTGGGATCTGGGTCTGCTCAAACCCAAGAGCGTCACCTTCAGCCAGGAGTTCATGTTTACCCGCTCCCTGTTCCAGACCCCGGACATGATAGAGCAGCACAACCTGCTCGGCCGGGTCGCGGCCCTGATCGATGAAGGGGTGCTCAAGACCACCCTCAGCAAGGTGGTGCCCGAACTGACCCCCCTCACCCTGGCCCGGGCTCATGCCGAGCTGGAAGCGGGTCGCATGGTGGGCAAGCTGGTGATCGACATGAGCGGTTTCCATCGCTGAGGCGCCGCCAGAGCGGGTATCGTCGTCCTGACTATTCCCTTGTAGGTAAATAAATGCACCATCATGGGGTGAAATCACCAGTGACAAGCCCCAAGAGTGCACAGCCCCGCAGGTAACCTTTGTCCCTGACGGGGCATCTCCCCCGAAAAAACCATAAAAAAGAGGCCATCCCGTCGGGATGGCCCTAAAAACCTGAACGTTGGGGTAACAATCACACACATATCCTTATGCAGGACATCTGTAACTTTGCAGATAGCGTGCCAATCTCTGCTTTTCCCTCCCAATTAACCGCTTTTCAGCGCACCGGCATAAAAAAAGCCACCCGAAGGTGGCTGAAAAAAGATGACGGAACTTCATAGAGCAAAGCATTCAGCGGGAACAAGTTGCTTCCCGTCACCCATGAAGGAATACATTAACCGTGCCAACTTGGCAGAGTTACCTCCCTTCCCCATGAGGCCATGGTCAAACCACGACAGCACGGGCCCATGATGATAGAATCCCGCGGTTTCACATTTATGAAGAGCCGACGCCATGCCCTGGATACAAATTCGAATCAACGCCACTGCCAAGACCGCAGACAAGGTGAGCAACATGCTGCTGGGGCGTGGGGCCCAGGCGGTGACCTTTATGGATGCCAAGGATGTGCCCGTCTATGAGCCCATGCCCGGTGAAACCCCGCTCTGGGGCGAGACCGAAGTGATGGGGCTGTTCGACGCCGAAACCGATCCGGCTCCCACCATCGCCTTCTTCCAGCAGATCTTCGGTGAAGACGTGGGCTACAAGGTCGAGCAACTGGAAGACAAGGACTGGGTGCGCGAATGGATGGATCACTTCCACCCCATGCAGTTTGGCGAGCGGCTCTGGATCTGCCCGAGCTGGCGCGACGTGCCGAACCCCGATGCGGTCAACGTCATGTTGGATCCGGGTCTGGCCTTCGGTACCGGTACCCACCCCACCACGGCACTCTGCCTGCAGTGGCTGGACGGGCTGGACCTGGCCGGTAAAACCGTGGTGGACTTTGGCTGCGGCTCCGGCATCCTCGGCATCGCCGCCCTGAAACTGGGTGCCGCCCGCGTTATCGGTATCGACATCGACCCGCAGGCGATTCAGGCCAGCCGCGACAACGCCGCGCGCAACGGCGTCGCCGACCAGATTGAACTCTACCTGCCAGCGGATCAGCCGCAAGACGTCGAAGCGGACGTGGTGGTGGCCAACATCCTGGCCGGCCCGCTGCGGGAGCTGGCGCCGCTTATCGCCGGCCACGGCAAAGCGGGCAGCCTGATGGCTCTCTCCGGCGTGCTGGAAAGTCAGGCCCCGGAGCTGGAAACCATCTACGGCCAGTGGTTCGAGATGGACCCGACTGCGGTGAAAGAAGAGTGGTGCCGCCTCTCCGGCCGCAAACTCGGCTGATAAACAACAAGCCACGGCAGTTGCCAACCCATCGGCCGCACACTCGGCTGATAAACAACAAGCCACGGTGGCTGCCAACCCATCGGCCGTAAACTCGGCTGATAAGCAACAAGCCACGGCAGTTGCCAACCCATCGGCCGCACACTCGGCTGATAAGCAACAAGCCACGGTGGCTGCCAACCCATCGGCCGCAAACTCGGCTGATAAACAACAAGCCACGGCAGTTGCCAACCCATCGGCCGCACACCCGGCTGACAAGCAACAGGCCACAGCGGCAACACTTAGGTCGCTGAACGACAAGGGCACCCCAGGGTGCCCTTGTCGTTTCCGGACGCCGTTCTCCTTCTGCCCACTCTGGGGAGAGCCTCACGCTTCTCCGCCTCCCGATGGCTTATCCTCTCTTCCTCCACCCCATCGAGGCCCAGCCATGACCGAATACGAGAAGATGATCGCCAGCCAGCCTTACAACTGCATAGCGCCAGAGCTGGAGCTGTTGCGCCGGGAGACGGCCCGCCTGTACCGCCGCTTCAATCGTAGCGACGAGGAGGATGAACAGCTGGCGCTGCTGCTGCAGATCGTCGGCGAGCTGGCACAGGGTGCCTTCATCTGCCCACCCTTCTACTGCACCTATGGCCGCCACATCCACCTTGGCAAGGGCAGCTACATCAACATGGGGGCCACCCTGCTGGACAATGCCCCCATTCGCATCGGCGCCGAGGTAATGATTGGGCCGAACGTGCAGATCTACACCGCCGCCCATGCGCTGGACGCCGATGAGCGTATTCAGGGGGTTGAGACGGCGCTGCCGGTCACCATCGAAGACAGGGTCTGGATTGGCGGCGGCGCCATTCTGCTGCCCGGCGTCACCATAGGGCGGGAAGCCGTCGTGGGTGCGGGCTCGGTCGTGACCAGAGATGTACCGGCCGGTGCCAGGGTGGCAGGCAACCCGGCACGGCTGCTGCCAGTCAAAGGTTGAGCGGAAGGCCCGAAGCTCGCTCAGGCGCTTTCCAGCAAGCGGTCGATACAGTGCACCACCTGCATGCTGGCGTTTTCCATGGTCTTGAGCTGCTCGACCATCCCTTTGATATCCCCCTGCTCGCGCGCGTGCAGGGCGGCCTTGCCGCTCTCGTGGACCCGCTTGTGGGGCCCGTCCAGTTCACGAAAGCCCGGCTTGTGGGCGAAGAGCTCTGCGCCCTGCCCCTCGAAATACCATTTACCCAGCCTGCACTGAGCGTGGTCGCTCACCGGCTCGTGAAAATGCTGCTGATCGATGAGCCGATAGATGGTGTTCTTCCAGACGGCGTGATCCAGCTTGGTGGTATTGAGGAAGGAGGTGGAGGCCGCACTGTGGATCACCTGCTGCATCCGGCCTGATTGTGCCAGCACCTGGGTCACCACCACATCGATCTGGGAGGAGGAGGTCGCCACCTCGGCGGCACTGGCCTGGTTGTCATCGATGATGGACTTGATCTCCTGCGCCTGGGCCACTATCTGTCTGACCAGCACCTCGATCTGGCTGCTGGCTTCATGAGCCTTGCTCGCCAGCTGACGCACCTCATCGGCGACCACGGCGAATCCTCGACCAGCTTCACCGGCCCTGGCAGCCTCGATGGCCGCATTGAGTGCCAGCAGGTTGGTCTGATCCGAAATGCCCTGGATGGCGGTCACGAACTGGTTGATGGCGGATGTGCTGGCATCGAGCTGATGGACGGCTGCGAGGCTGCGAGCCGCCTCATCCGTGATGGCATGGGCGCGATCGGAGAGACGGGTGATGGCGCCACGGGTCTGGGCAAAGAGCTGATCCAGCTCGCAGAGCGCTCCCTTTTCCGCCATCAGGTGTTCGGCACTGCCGGCCAGCGCTTCCCGCACGCTCTGCAGCATCTCACCTCCCTGATTCTGGCAGGAGATCACCTGATTGAAGAGATCGCCACGCTCCCGGCTGGTGCGCTGCATGTGCTCGTATTCACCGATGGTGGCACGCAATTCGGCCAGCTCGCTCTGGTGCTGCTGCTCTTTGAGAAGCATCGCCTCCCTGAGCTGTTGATTCTCTTTTTCAAGCTTGCGGTTGAACCACATATCGCCTCCGGATGGCATAGGTGCGGGCAGTCGACGTCGAAGGGAAGCCTCTGGCTCTCTTGTCTCTGCCGATGCTGGCGGATCCCGGGCCGGATTTCACCTGCAAATGCAGGGTATTTGACCCTGATCCTGATTCCAATCGAGGCCACATCAATGGCTGTCCAAAAGATCGCCACAAAGAGGCCGGGTGAGGTAGAGAAGAGGCAGAGGAGAAAGAACGCTGACGTGCCAGCCCTACAAAAAATGAAGCCCAATGTCATCAAGACGTTGGGCTCTAAAAAGGTGCTACGGAATTGCGACTCTCATCGCAGAAAATTAGAAGGGGTCACCTTCTAAACTGGCAGTGGGATAATAACGTGGCGCAAACGTTTTACATAGCGTAATAAACCAGGAGTGAGAAGAATCTCTCACAATTCAAAAAATGTCCGGCCAACCCCCTTCTACCCTCTTGGCAAGTGCGCATTTATCAGTACAGCCTGACGGCTTTGTCAGAAAACAAAAAAGCCCTGAATAATCAGGGCTTTTGGCGTTCTGCGCTTCAGAAGCTGCGCACGAAGTCCTGAATGGGCAACTCGCGCAGCTTGCGGGCCTCCAGCATGGGGGTGCCAAGGTAGAGGAAGCCCACCAGTTGATCCTCCGGTGCCAGCCCCAGTGCACCATGGATCTGCTCGTCGAAGATGAACCAGCCGGAGCGCCAGATGCCGTTGAAGCCCTGGGCCTGGGCCGCCATCTGCATCGCCATCAGGGCGCAACCGGCAGAGAGCTCCTGCTCCAGTTTCGGTACCTTGGGGTGCGCCTGATAACGGGTCGCCACCGCGATCACCAGGGGAGCACGCAGTGGCGCGGCGCGGCACTTCTCGACACTGTCCGCATCCTCGCCACGGGCATGGGCGGCATCGGCCAGCAATGTCCCCAGACGCTCACGCCCCTCCCCTTCGAACAGAATGAACTGCCAGGGGGTCAGAGTGCCGTGATCCGGCGCCCGCAGCCCGGCCTTGAGGATATTGTCGAGCACTTCGCCACTCGGGGCAGGCTCGGCCAGACGACCACAGGAGTGGCGATTGAGTAACAGATGGAGGGCATCCATGGGGCAGTTCCTTGTCAAAGGCGATGATGGCGCTACCTTAGCACAGCACCGGATGAAGAAAACCCCTGGGGTTCAGGGGTTTGTCAGGATACGAAAGGGCCGGGAGGCTAGATGACGGCAGCCAGCTCCGCCCCTTGCCGGATGGCGCGTTTGGCATCCAGCTCGGCGGCCACGTCGGCACCGCCGATGATGTGCACCGGCTTGCCCGCGGCCTGCAGACCGGCCTGCAACTCCTTGAGGGGCTCCTGCCCGGCACAGATGATCACCTGATCCACCGGCAGGCACTGCTGCTGGTCGCCCACCTGGATGTGAAGCCCGGCATCGTCGATACGCAGGTACTGGACGCCGGAGAGCATCTGCACCTTGCGATTCTTGAGCACGGTGCGATGGATCCAGCCGGTCGTCTTGCCAAGGCCGTCGCCCACTTTGCTCTCCTTGCGCTGGAGCAACCAGATCTGGCGCTCGGGGGCATCGATTTCGGGGGTAGTCAGGCCGCCGCGCTCACCCAGTTGCTTGTCGATGCCCCACTCCTTGAGCCAGTGATCGCGATGGCTTGCGGCATCCGGCGATCCTCTCTTCTCCACCAGGTATTCGGCCACATCGAAGCCGATACCACCGGCGCCGATCACCGCCACCTTCTCGCCCACCGGCTTGTGATCACGCAAGACATCGAGGTAGCTCAACACCTTGGGGTGCTCGATACCCGGAATGTTGGGAGTGCGCGGGCGGATGCCGGTGGCGAGGATCACCTCGTCAAAACCGCCGCCCAGCAGGCTCTCGGCACTCTGGCGCTGGCCCAGATAGAGCTCGACGCCGCACTTCTCAAGCCGTTTGGCGAAGTAGCGCAGGGTTTCGTGAAACTCCTCCTTGCCCGGGATCTGCTTGGCAAAGTTGAACTGGCCGCCGATTTCGCTCGCCTGATCGAACAGGCTTACCTGATGGCCCCGCTCGGCGGCGTAGCAGGCAAACGCCAGCCCGGCAGGACCCGCCCCCACCACCGCCAGCTTCTTGGGCTGGGGCACCCGGCCAAACGTCAACTCGGTCTCGAAACAGGCGCGGGGGTTGACCAGGCAGGAGGCACGCTTTTGCTTGAACACGTGGTCGAGGCAGGCCTGGTTGCAGGCGATGCAGGTGTTGATCTCGTCCGCCCTGTCTTCAGCCGCCTTGATGACGAACTCGGGGTCCGCCAGGAAGGGGCGCGCCATGGAGACCATGTCCGCCTCCCCCCCCGCCAGGATGCGCTCCGCCACCTCGGGGGTGTTGATGCGGTTGGTGGTGATGAGGGGCACCTTGAGGTGCTTTTTCAGCTCGGCGGTCACCCAGCTGAAGGCACCGCGCGGCACGCTGGTGGCGATGGTGGGAATGCGCGCCTCGTGCCAGCCGATACCGGTGTTGATGAGGGTGACCCCCACCTGCTCCAGTGCCCGGCCAAGTGCGATCACTTCCTCAAGGGAGGAGCCCTGCTCCACCAGATCCAGCATGGAGAGGCGGAAGATGATGATGAAATCCGTGCCCACCCGCTCACGGATGGCGCGGACAATCTCCACCGGGAAGCGCATGCGGTTTTCGCTGCTGCCGCCCCAGCCATCGGTGCGCTTGTTGGTGCGTTCGCAGATGAACTGGTTGATGAGATAGCCTTCCGACCCCATCACTTCGACCCCGTCATAACCGGCCGCCTTGGCCAGCGCCGCAGTGGCGGCGAAGTCGCGGATGGTGCCGCGGATCTGCCGCTCGCTCATGGCCCGCGGCTTGAACGGGGAGATGGGAGCCTTGAGGGCGCTCGGCGCCAGGCTGAACGGATGGTAGGCGTAGCGGCCCGCATGAAGGATCTGCAGCGCTATCTTGCCCCCTTCCTGGTGCACTGCCTCGGTCACCTTGCGGTGTTTGGCTACCTGCCAGGGAAAGCTCAGCTGGGAGCCGTGGGGCACCAGCCGCCCCCGCAAATTGGGGGCGATACCGCCGGTCACGATGAGACCGACCCCGCCACGGGCCCGCTCAGCATAGAAGGCGGCCAGCTTGTCAAAGCCCCCCTTTTCCTCCTCGAGGCCGGTGTGCATGGACCCCATCAGTACGCGGTTGCGCAACTGGGTAAAACCCAGATCGAGGGGGGTCAGCAGCGTGGGATAACGGCTCATGATGCACTCCTTGTCGAGGTCGATGTGCACGGGGTCATGCTCCAGCCTTCCTGGCTGCCTCGGGTGACGGGCAGTAAAAAGAAGGGGTGGGTGGAGGTGGGGCCGGCTCATCGGGCCTTTCAGTTAATTTTTTGTTATCAAACTGGAGCTAGAGTAAAGAATCGAAAACTCTTTTTCAAACAAATGTTTGGACATTTTTTCAGCGAACAGCCGTGTTCCGAAGTGGCGGGGAGGCAGTCGACTCAAGGGGAAATGGCAATTGGCTGCGCAACTGGTTAATAATGGCTGCTCTCAACCCATTAACAGGGCGACAACGCAGCTATGTCTATTTTCAAAGGTCTGGGATGGCTCTTTCGCAGCCTCTGGCGCCTGCTCAACTTTACCCGCTTGATGCTGGTCAACCTGCTGTTTCTTCTCGTCGTGCTGGTCATTGTCTTCAGCGTCAGCCAGAGCGAGACCCCAAGCACTCCCATCGAGGGGGCGCTCACCCTCAATCTCTCCGGTGTGCTGGTAGAACAGCGCACCCAGACCGATCCCACGGTGCAACTGCTCAGGCAAATGGACAAGGGGGACGAGCAGCCAAGCGAAATCGTCCTCTCCGATCTGCTGTGGGCCATCAAGAGCGCGGGGAATGACGATCGCATCAAGGCGCTGGTGATCAAACCCCAGGGTCTGCAAGGGGCCAGCCTCTCCAAACTGCAGGAGGTGACGGCCGCCATCGACGCCTTCAAGGAGAGCGGCAAGCCGGTCATCGCCATGGCGGACTACTACAGCCAGGGGGCCTATCTGCTCGCCGCCCACGCCGACCACGTGCTGCTCAACCAGAGTGGTGCCGTGCTGATCGAGGGGCTGGGTGTCTACCAGACCTATTTCAAGTCGGCGCTGGAGAAGCTCAATATCACCCCGCACGTCTTCAAGGTCGGCACCTACAAGTCCTTCGTCGAGCCCTACACCCGGGACGAGATGTCCCCCGAGAGCAAGGAGGCGAACCAGCGCTGGCTGGATCAGCTATGGCAATCCTATGTGGCCGACGTGGCGGAGCAGCGGGAGATCGAGCCGGATGCCGTCGCACCGAACAAGGATCACTTCCTCGAACTGCTGCGCAAGGCCGGCGGCAATGCGGCCAGTTACGCCCTCGACAACGGTCTGGTGGATCAGCTCGCCACCCGCGACGAAATGACCCAGGCGGTGATCAAGGAAGTGGGCGAGGCCGATGATCACGGCTGGAAGGGCGTGGGCCTGAAAGAGTATCTGGCCGCCATCCCGGAACAGTACCCCCAGAGCGGCAAGGATGAGGTAGGCCTCATCACTGCCAGCGGCGCCATCATGGATGGCGTCCAGCCTGCCGGCACCATCGGCGGCGACAGCCTTGCCGATCTGCTGGCCGAGGCCCGCCGTGACGATCAGGTGAAAGCCGTTGTGCTGCGAGTGGACAGCCCGGGCGGCAGCGCCTTCGCCGCCGAGCAGATCCGCGCCGAATTGCTGGCCCTGAAACAGGCGGGCAAGCCGGTGGTCATCTCCATGGGCAGCTACGCCGCCTCCGGTGGCTACTGGATCTCCGCCGATGCGGACAAGATCTTCGCCTCCCCCACCACCCTCACCGGCTCCATCGGGGTGTTCGGCATGTTCGCCACCATCGACAAGGCGCTCTCCCAGTACGGGGTACACACCGACGGCGTCGGCACCACCGACTTCGTGGGGGTCGGGCTGACCCGTGCCCTGCCGGATCACGTGGGTGAAGCCATTCAACTGAGCGTGGAAGACACCTATCAGCGCTTTGTCGGCCTGGTGGGCAAGGGCCGGGGCCTTAGCCCGGAAGAGGCGGAAAAAGCCGCCGAAGGCCGGGTCTGGACCGGGCAGGATGCCAAGGCACTGGGGCTGGTGGACGAGTTCGGCAATCTGGATGACGCCCTCAAGGCGGCCGCCGATCTCGCCAACCTCAAAAGTTGGCAGGTCACCCCCATCGCACCGGAAGAGTCGGCCAGGGACAAGTTCCTGCGCGAGCTGTTTGACAGCAGCGCCCAGGCGCTGGCCCCGCACCTGCAAAGCTGGCTGCCCGCCGGGCTTGGCAAGGCGCTGCTGGAGATGAACCGCGGTCTGGACCCGCTGACCCGCTTCAACGATCCCCAGGGCACCTACGCCTTCTGCCCGGTCTGTCTCCCCTGACGCCGGGGACAGCCATAAAAAAACCGCCGACAGGCGGTTTTTTTATGGGGCAAGCGGCCTTGTCAGGTCAGCAAGCCGGACGCTTGCCAGCGGTGCAACTCTGCCAGCACCCGGGTCTCTCGCGCCGTCCACTGGGGACAGGGACCCGCCAGCTGGGTCTTGTTGGTCTGCAGGGCCTCGGTCAGGGGGAACCAGCCCGGCGTGAAGCCGAGGCGGATCTCGTAGGGCTGGGGGCGCGGTGCACTCCAGTCCTCCCCGACCCGGCAGAGGTAATAGGACGATCGGATGCAGTAGGCATCGTAATCCGGCTCGCGCGCGGCACGATACTCCCGGGTCTCTCCCAGCAGGGGTCCCACGGCCACCAGCTCGGCGCCACACTCTTCCCGCAGCTCCCGGGCCAGGGCCGCATCGTGCGCCTCCCCGTGCTCGATGCCGCCCCCGGGGAACATGAGATCCCCGTTGACGCTGGAGTGCACCAGCAGCAGTCGATCACCACGCATCACCACGGCCCTCACCGTGGCCCGTTCAAGCACCCTGTCCTCGCCGCGGATCTGGCCGTGCACGAGACGGATATCGAAGGGATGGGCCCATTCCCGGGCTTCTGACAGGGTCGGATTCATGGTGTGCGGTAGCTCCCCTGCCTGAGTGCATCGACGATGGTGGCCGCCTGGTCGTCCAGCGTCTCCTGCTCCTCCTTGCCGATGGCATGGTAAATGCCGAGCCGGGTGGCGGAGACCTCGGGGCTCTCCTGGAATGACTCGCTCACCTTGCCCCACAGATAGGCCTGATCAAATCGCTTCTGCCCCATGTAGAGGGTGCTGAGGGCGGTGAGGATCCGGCTGTTGACCTTGTCCCCCTCCCGATAGAGGGAGAGCGCATGGTGCATCAGCCTGATGGCCTTCTCGGGCTCGCTCTTGGCATAAATGCCGCCGAGCGCCAGTTGCAGCTCGGGCTCCTCGAGGCTCGGCGTCCCCTCCTGCGCGAGGAAGCTGGCGCGGGCATCGGGGCTGGTGTTGTTGGTCCAGTGCCAGAGCAGCAGGTAGGGATCTCGGGAGCCCCGGGTCTGAGCGTCCAGTTGCTCCAGTTGCCGGCCGGCGGCCAGCATCCCTTCCACTCTGGGGCTCTTCTGCTCCCTGGCCCGCTTGTACTCGATATTGGTGGAGTGCTCGGCGCACTGCAGATAACGTTCCAGGCCGCCCATCAGATCGTACTTGCGCCTGTCCGTTCCCTCTTCCTGGAGATAGTAACGACCGCGAATGACGTCGCTGCGCTCATAGCGACACCAGCCGTCGTCCACCAGGTCCGCGCACAGGGCGGGATATTGGGAGCAGATGTTGTGGATCCTGTCGTCGTCGCAGGCCGTCAACGTCAGGCAACAAGCGAGGGAAAGCAGTAACGGACGCTGTGAGAATAGGGTCATGGTTCACATCTGGTTGATAACAATCGCAACCCGCACCGGCCACCGCCAACTAGCAAACAGGCTACATATCCATTACAATGCGCGCGCCGTATAAGGCCGCGATTGCAGAATAATATAACGAAACCATCAGCCCTACACTGATCTGCCTTCGACGAATTTCAATTTGCCCAGGCAACTTGCTTCAACAACGTGAAATAAAAGGATCTGGTTAATGACCCACGAGCACTACTTGCAGGCGTGGCAGGAGAGCCAGGAGCTCGCCGAAGCCATGCAACCCTTGATAGGTCGCCTCTACCGACAGCAAGGGATAGAGATCACCCTCTACGGACGCCCCCTGCAAAACGCCTCCACCATCGATATCCTCAAGGCCCACCGGGTCGTTCGCCGCCACCAGGGCACCCCGCTGCCCATCCAGCAAAGCTTCCCTCTCCTGCGCGCCATCGTCGCCTTGAACCCGACCGCCGCCGAAGTCGATCTCGGCAAACTGGCCGTGGGCTACTGGCAGGATCACCAGGATGAAGCCGGCATCGAGGACTATCTGCGCGCCAAGCTGGCACCGGCCCTGAACCGCAGTGCCGTGCCCGCCCCGACCGACGTGGTGCTCTACGGCTTCGGTCGCATCGGCCGCCTGCTGGCCCGTCTGCTCATCGAGCGCACCGGCGCCGCCAACTCCCTGCGCCTGCGCGCCATCGTGGTGCGCGGCGGTCGCGACGGGGATCTGGAGAAGCGTGCCAGCCTGCTGCGCCGCGATTCGGTGCACGGCCCCTTCAACGGCTCCATCGAGGTGGATGTGGAACGCAGCGCCATCATCGCCAATGGCACCTTCATCCAGGTGATCTACGCCAACAGCCCGGCCGACATCGACTACACCGCCTACGGCATCGACAATGCGCTGATCGTTGACAACACCGGCGTCTGGCGTGACGAGGCGGGCCTGTCCGAGCACCTCAAGGCCCGCGGCGCCGCCCGGGTACTGCTGACCGCCCCCGGCAAGGGGGAGATGAAGAACGTGGTGTTCGGGGTCAACCACGAGGTGATAGGTCCGGATGACAAGATAGTCTCCGCCGCCTCTTGCACCACCAACGCCATCACCCCGGTGCTCAAGGTGATGCAGGACAAGTACGGCATCCGCCACGGCCACGTGGAGACGGTCCACTCCTACACCAACGATCAGAACCTCATCGACAACTATCACAAGGGCGAGCGCCGCGGTCGCAGCGCAGCCCTCAACATGGTGATGACCAGCACCGGCGCCGCCAAGGCGGTGGCCAAGGCGCTGCCGGAGCTCAAGGGCAAGTTGACCGGCAACGCCATCCGGGTGCCCACACCCAACGTGTCCCTGGCCATCATCAACCTGTCGCTGGAACAGACCACCGATCGGGAGAGCCTCAACGCCTATCTGCAGCAGATGGCACTGAGCTCGGCCCTGCATCGCCAGATCGACTTCAGTGCCAGCACCGAGCTGGTCTCCTCCGACATGGTGGGCTCCCGTTTTGCGGGCATTGTCGACTCCCAGGCCACCATCGCCGAGGGGGATCACTGCGTGCTCTACGTGTGGTATGACAACGAGTTCGGGTACAGTTGTCAGGTAGTACGGGTGATGGAGCAGATGGCTGGCGTAGTCCGCCAGGATCTACCGGTATAGTCCGCCAGGATCTACCGGTATAGTCCGACAGGATCTGCCCGCCTGAACCCGTGTTCATGGCTCAATTTTCAAGGAGAGGCCGGATGTCGTCTCAGCAAGTGACGTTTCAACAAGCGATAGCGCAGATGCCCAAAGAGGTGTACGAGCGGCTCAAGACTGCGGTCGAGCTCGGCAAATGGCCGGATGGCAAGCCCCTGACCGAGGAGCAGAAGGCCACTTCCCTGCAGGCCGTGATGGCCTGGCAGGCGATGCACCTTGAGAACCCCGAGCACATGAACATCGGCCGTGACGGCGAGATCGTGATGAAGAGCAAGAGCGAGCTCAAGCGCCAGTATCGCGATGAGGAAGAGATAGTGCGGGTCGACCTTAGCCACTGAGGCAGGCCGCACGTCACCTATCGCGGTAACGAAACGAAAGAGGGGAGCCATAATGGCTCCCCTCTTTTTTCCTCTCTATGCAGGATGACTCATCCCCCTCATCCCCGGCCCTTCTCCCACCAAGGGAGAAGGGAGCTGGCACGCACCTGCGAGCAGTCAGCGGGCCACCTGCCGGCGATCTTCATGGTAAACCTCGCCATCTCGATCTATCCCCTCTCCCGCTGGGAGAGGGTTAGGGTGAGAGGGAAGTCAGGGGGTCAGCTCCCCGCGCAGAGACTGCTGCATCAGCTCGCGGATGCGCGGCGCCGGCAGATCCTGGCTCAGCAGGAAGTGCAGCTTGGTGAGCGCCGCCTCGGCGGTCATGTCAAAGCCCGAGATGACTCCCGCACGGGAGAGGGCGTTGCCGGTGGCATAGCCCCCCATGTTGACCTTGCCGTGCAGGCACTGGCTCAGGTTGACGATGATGACGCCCCGGGCAGATGCCTCGGAGAGCAGCGCCAGCATGGCCGGGTTCTGGGGCGCATTGCCCACCCCGAAGGAGAGCAGGATCAGCGCACGCACCGGCTGTTGCAGGATGTTCGCTATCACCTCCGCCGATATCCCCGGGTAGAGGGTCACCACCCCGATGGGCTGGGGGGTGATGTCGTGCAGCACCAGGGGGCGATCGCACGGCACTCCCAGCTCACCTGCCTCCAGGGAGATGGCGATACCGGCATTGAGCAGGGGCGGGTAGTTGGGCGAGTCGAAGGCGTGGAAGCCGTCGGCATGCACCTTCTTGCTGCGGTTGCCGCGATAGAGCTGGTTGTTGAAGAAGAGCGTCACCTCGTGGATCGGGTAGTTGGCCGCGATATAGAGGGCGTTGAGCAGGTTCTGCTGACCGTCCGAGCGCAGTTCGGCTAGGGGGATCTGGGAGCCGGTGATGATGACCGGCTTGTGCAGATCTTCGAGCATGAAGGAGAGCGCAGACGCGGTGAACGACATGGTGTCGGTGCCGTGCAGAATGACGAAACCGTCGTACTTGTCGTAGTTGCCCTTGATATCCTCGGCGATGCGCTGCCAGTCTGCCGGCGTCATGTCGGAAGAGTCGATGAGGGGGGCATATTCGTGGATATGGTAATCGGGCATTTCCGGTCGATGGAACTCGGGCATCCGTGCCAGACAGTCCTCCATGAAGCCCGCCATCGGTACATAACCGTGGTCGGAACGCTGCATCCCTATGGTGCCGCCTGTGTAGGCAATGTAGATGGACTTCTTCACACCCTCTCCTCTCTCTGGACTGGAAACCGGCAAATCAAACAGGGCTCAACCGATACAGCCCCCGTCCTTCAGATGGTGCGGGCGGGCTCAATATCGGTCATCAGCAGACCTCTTGAGGGTCTGTGTCCTCCCGTGGGGGCGGAACCGGGCGAATTATAAAGAGTGCCGCTGCAAATGACAGCCGCAGCAGCATTGTTGCGATCCGGAGCACACTCGGCGAGGTAGTTTTAAATGCCATGTTAACACCACGTTTTAATCATTAATGTGACATATGTGGATGTACTTGGTGTTTTTTGCTAGTATCCGGCGGATTTTTCACAAATCTCATCTGGACGCCCGACGAACACGGGCTCGTGTCGACCCCCTCTTTTGCAGAGGGACGGGGCTGCGGCCCCTCTGTCACTGGCGCGTTCGCCACTCTGTTTCATCCCGGCTGGATCCGTGAGTCTTTCTCGCCAAAGACACAGCCGATCAACATGGGAGCACTGAATGCTACAACTTGATGCCTACGCCACCCTGGTCGCCGCGACCCTGGTGCTGCTGCTTGGCCGCCTGCTGGTCAACAAGATAGGACCCCTGCGCACTTTCAACATCCCCAAACCCGTGGCCGGTGGCCTGGTGGTTGCCCTGGTGCTGCTGGTGCTGCGCTCCACCCTGCAGATCGAACTGCAATTTGATACCAGCCTGCAGACGGCCCTGATGCTGACCTTCTTTGCCTCCATCGGCCTCTCCGCCGATCTGGGCAGCCTCAAGCGCGGCGGCAAGGCGGTGGCCACCTTCCTGCTGGTGGTCACCGGCCTGCTGCTGGTGCAGAACAGCCTGGGGGTGGGTCTGGCCACCCTGCTGGGGCTGGATCCCCACATGGGGCTGCTGGCCGGCTCCATCACCCTCTCCGGCGGCCACGGCACCGGGGCGGCCTGGGGCTCCATCTTCACCGAGAAGTACGGCGTGCAATCCGCCGCCGAGCTGGCGATTGCCTGTGCCACCTTCGGCCTGGTGCTGGGAGGCCTCATCGGCGGCCCGGTGGCCCGTTATCTGGTGAAGAAGGTGCAGGTGCCCGGTGAGGAGCACAACCGTGACGGCGCCCCCCAGGGCTTCGAAATGCCGGACATGGAGCGCCCGCTCACCACCTTCAGCCTGATCGAGACCCTGGCACTCATCGCCATCAGCCTGAAAGGGGGCGAAATGCTGGCCCTCTATCTCAAGGGCGGCGTCTTCGAGTTGCCGATCTTCGTCTGCGTGCTGTTTGTCGGCGTGCTGCTGCGCAACCTGCTCACCCTGCTCAACTGGCACGAAGTGAGCGACCGCGAGGTCTCCCTGCTCGGCAACGTCAGTCTGTCGCTCTTCCTCGCCATGGCGCTGATGAGCCTCAGGTTGTGGGAGCTGGCAAGCCTGGCCCTGCCCATCTTCATCCTGCTGGCCGTTCAGACGGTGGCCATGGCGCTCTACGCCATCTTCGTCACCTTCCGGGTCATGGGGCGCAACTATGATGCAGCCGTGCTGGCGGCGGGTCACTGCGGCTTCGGCCTCGGCGCCACCCCCACGGCCATTGCCAACATGCAGGCCATTACCCAGCGCTTCGGCCCCTCCCACCTGGCTTTCCTGGTGGTGCCCATGGTCGGAGCCTTCTTCATCGACATCATCAACGCCGTGGTGATCAAGCTGTTCCTGGCCCTGCCCTTCCTGTGATCCCGGGCGCAGGCCCCGTATGACAGAGCCCACCTTGCGGTGGGCTCTTTGCTTGCTGGCCCCTGGACGCTGCCCCGACCCTCACCAAGGGGCCGACTGCAGGCAACAAAAAGCCCCGCACCAAGGTGCGGGGCTTTTTACTGACGCCACGGTAGAACTGCGGCCTGACCTTCCTTACAGAATGAAGGCCAACACCAGCTGGTTCAAATTGCGGCCTGACCTTCCTTACAAAATAAAGGTCGACACCTGCTGGTTCAGGTTGGTGGCACGCCCCTTGAGGTTGTGCGCCTGATCCAGGTCGCGCATGGCGGAAGCGGTGATCTCGTCGCTCACATCCTTGATGGCGGTGGTGTTCTGGGTGATTTCACCGGTCACCTGGGTCTGCTCCTCGGCGGCGGTGGCGATCTGGCCCGCCATGTCGGAGATGAGGCTGACGGCCTGGGTGATCTCCTCCAGGGCCGCAGCGGCAGCGTCGGCATCCTTCACGCTGTTGTCCGCCAGCCCCTGGCTGGTCTGCATCAGGCTCACCGCGCGGGCCGTGGTCTGTTGCAGGGTTTCGATGGTGGACTGGATCTCCTGAGTGGAATCCTGGGTACGGCGCGACAGCACCCGCACCTCGTCCGCCACCACGGCGAAACCGCGACCCTGTTCGCCGGCACGGGCCGCTTCGATGGCCGCATTCAGCGCCAGCAGGTTGGTCTGCTCGGCGATGCCCTGGATGGTGGAGAGGATGCCGGAGATGGCCTGAGCGTGACGGCTCAGCTCACCGATGACGCCGGTCGCCTGCCCCACTTCCTCGGCCAGGTTGTTGATGGACTGACGAGTCTGGTTCACCAGGATCTTGCCCTGTTCACTGCTCTGGGCGGATTGCTGGGCGGCGGCAGCGGTGTTCTCGGCGTTACCCGCGATCTCCATGGTGGCACTCGCCATCTCGGTGACGGCGGTGGCGACCATGGTCACCTCCTGTTGCTGGCGCTGCAGCTCTTCCACCGCGGCCTGGTTGGTCACCAGACTGCGTTCGGCATCGGCGTTCAGCTCGTTGGCAAGCTGACGGATGTTGGCGATGAGCTGATGCTGGCTGCCCACGAAGCGGTTGAAGCTGCCGGCGAGCTGTCCCACTTCGTCATTGGCGTCGATCTTGATGCGCTGGGTCAGATCACCGTTACCGTCGGCGATGCGGGCCAGGGCCTGGGACACCTTGGTGAGGGGGCCGAGCAGCAGGCTGACCAGCCAGGAGATGGCGAGAATGCTGCCCACCAGCACCAGCAGGGCCAGGCCGAGCTGGGTCATCAGCAGGGAGGAGAGCGGCGCCTCCAGGGTGCTCTTGTCCAGTACCAGCACCAGCTCCCAGTCGGTGTCCGGAATGTCCGTCGCCCACAGCAGCTTGTCACGCCCCTCGCTGTCGAAGAAAGCAGGCACCAGGCTGTTGCTCGCCTTGCTCTGATCGATCAGGGCATTGGTCAGATCGTTGTCGATCTCGCTGGCCGGCTTCATCGCCTTGGCCGCATCCTTGTAGGCGATGACGGTGCCATCCTTGTGCATCAGGATGGCGAAGCCGTCCGCCGGCAGCTTCATCTTGGTGATGTCATCCACCAGGGAGGCAATGGAGAGATCCCCCCCCACCACGCCGCCCTGGGCCGGCTGGGCCAGGGTCACCACCAGAATGTTGTAGGCCACGTCGAGGTAGGGTTTGGTGACGATCATGCCGCCCTTGGCCATGGCTTCCTGATACCAGCCACGGGAGCGGGGATCGTAACCGTCGCGGTTGATGGAGGGGTCGGAGTCGTTCATCTTGCCGCTGCCCTCACCAAAATAGGTGAGCTGGAAACGGCCGGACACCTGGGCCTGTTGCAGGGCGTTGAGGGGCTCGGCACCGGCCTTGTTGCCAAGGGCCTGGATGACGTCACGACGGGCGGCAAGCCAGTCGCTGACGCTGGCGGCCTGCTGGCTGCCAAGGCGCTGCACCTGTTCCTGACTGCCTTGCAGCAGCATGGACTTCTGGCTGGTGTAGCTCTGCCAGGAGAGCAGCAGGATCACCAGTGACAAGGCGATGACCACAGACAACAGTATCTTCTGCTTGAGTGATAGGTTTTTCATCGTGTTTTCTTCTTGTGGGGGTCGGGAACAGGATCAATCGGGAGTGCGTGGCACTGTGTGTTGTTAGCGGCCAATCCGCGCAAAACTGAAGCGGAGAATGGCGTGAGTGACGATATTTTACGCGGAAATTTTAAAAATGCTGCGGAAAATTGGAGCAGGAAAAAGAGCGAGGCCAGCCAACCCTGTTTATTCCTTCTGCAATTGGCTAGAATATCCCGTTTTTAAATCACATCGACCCCGAGAGTTTTCACGATGTTTGAAGTCAATCCTGTATTAAACAAGCTTAAGGAGCTGTCTGAGAGGACCGAGCTGCTTAGGGGGTACCTTTGACTATGACGCCAAGAAAGAGCGTCTAGAAGAGGTCAATGCCGAGCTGGAACAGCCGGATGTCTGGAACGAACCCGAGCGCGCACAGGCGCTGGGCAAGGAGCGAGTCTCCCTGGAGAACGTCGTCAGCACCATCGATACCCTGACCCAGGGCGTCGATGACGTCGAGATGCTGGTCAGCCTGGCCGTCGAAGGCGAAGACGAAGAGACCTTCAACGAAGCCGTTGTCGAAGCGGACGAGCTGGAGGCCAAGCTGGTGGATCTCGAGTTCCGTCGCATGTTCTCCGGTCAGCACGACGGTTCCGACTGCTACATAGACATCCAGTCCGGTTCCGGCGGCACCGAGGCCCAGGACTGGGCCAACATGGTGCTGCGCATGTACCTGCGCTGGGGTGATGCCCACGGCTACAAGCCCGAGCTCATCGAATGCTCCGAAGGCGACGTGGCCGGCATCAAGTCCGCCACCATCAAGTTCACCGGCGAGTATGCCTTCGGCTGGCTGCGCACCGAGACCGGCGTGCACCGCCTGGTACGCAAGTCGCCGTTCGATTCCGGCGGCCGTCGCCACACCTCGTTCTGCTCCGTGTTCGTCTACCCCGAGATCGATGATGACATCGAGATCGAGATCAACCCGGCTGATCTTCGCATCGACGTCTACCGCGCCTCCGGTGCGGGTGGTCAGCACGTCAACCGGACCGAGTCCGCGGTGCGTATCACCCACGTGCCGACCGGCGTGGTGGTGCAGTGCCAGAACGACCGTTCCCAGCACAAGAACAAAGATCAGTGTATGAAGCAGTTGAAGGCCAAGCTCTACGAGCTGGAAATTCAAAAGCAGAACGCTGAGAAGCAAGCCCTCGAAGAGACCAAGTCCGACATCGGCTGGGGCAGCCAGATCCGCTCCTACGTACTGGATGATTCCCGTATCAAGGATCTGCGCACCGGCGTCGAAACCCGCAATACCCAATCAGTACTCGACGGCGACTTGGACAAGTTTATCGAAGCCAGCCTGAAATCAGGCCTGTAAACAGAGCAGCAGGAATCACCATGTCTGAACAAACCACCACCCCGGAAGTCGACCAGACTCTCGAACTGAACAACGAGATGCTTGAGCGTCGCTCCAAGCTGGCCGCCTTGCGCGCCCAGGGCAACCCCTTCCCAAACGATTTCCGTCGTGACAGCCTCTCCGGCGATCTGCACGCCGAATTCGGCGACAAGAGCAATGACGAACTGGTCGCCCTGGGTAAACAGGTGAAGATTGCCGGTCGCATCATGACCCGCCGGATCATGGGCAAGGCGTCTTTCGCGACCCTGCAGGACATGGCTGGCAAGATCCAGATCTACGTGACCCGTGACGACCTGCCGGAAGGCTTCTACAACGAGCAGTTCAAAAAGTGGGATCTGGGTGACATCGTCGGTGTCGAGGGCACCCTGTTCCGCACCAACGCCGGTGAGCTCTCCGTACACGTCTCCACCATCCGCCTGCTGACCAAGGCCCTGCGCCCGCTGCCCGAGAAGCACAAGGGGCTGACCGACCAGGAAGCCCGCTGCCGCCAGCGTTACCTGGACCTGATCGCCAACGAAGAGTCCCGCAAGACCTTCGTGACCCGCACCAAGGTGGTGGCCGGCATTCGCAAGTTCCTGAATGACAAGCGCTTCATGGAAGTGGAAACCCCCATGATGCAAGTCATCCCGGGTGGCGCCTCCGCACGTCCCTTCATCACCCACCACAATGCGCTGGACATCGACATGTACCTGCGTATCGCTCCGGAACTCTATCTGAAGCGTCTGGTGGTCGGTGGTTTCGAGCGTGTCTACGAAATCAACCGCAACTTCCGCAACGAAGGCATCTCCGTTCGCCATAACCCCGAGTTCACCATGCTCGAGTTCTATATGGCCTACGCCGATTACATCGATCTGATGGATCTCACCGAAGAGATGCTGCGCACCCTGGCACAGGACATCCTGGGCGACACCAGGATCCGTTACGCCAAAGAGGGCGAAGAGGGCCTGACCATCGATTTCGGTCAGCCGTTCCAGCGCCTCTCCATGGTCGACTCCATCCTGAAGTACAACCCGGGTGTGACCCGTGACGATCTGGCCACTCTTGAGAAGGCCACCGCCGTCGCCAAGGGTCTGAAGATCGAGCTGATGAAGAGCTGGGAGCTGGGCCACGTGATCACCGCGATCTTCGAAGAGACCGTGGAACACATGCTGCTGCAACCGACCTTCATCACCGAATACCCGGCCGCCGTCTCCCCGCTGGCCCGTCGCAACGACCAGAACCCGGACGTCACCGACCGCTTCGAGTTCTTCATCGGCGGCCGCGAGCTGGCCAACGGCTTCTCCGAGCTGAACGATGCGGAAGATCAGGCCGAGCGCTTCCAGGCCCAGGTTGACCAGAAAGCCGCAGGGGACGACGAAGCCATGTTCTACGACGCCGACTTCGTCACCGCGCTGGAACACGGTCTGCCGCCGACCGCCGGTCAGGGTATCGGTATCGACCGTCTGGTGATGCTGTTCACCAACAGCCACACCATCCGCGACGTCATCCTGTTCCCGGCCTTGCGTCCACAAAAGTAAGCGCCGCAGAAACAGGGCCGCAGCAAAACGCTGCCGTCCATGGCAATCAAAACGCCCCGCAATTGCGGGGCGTTTTTTTATGCAGAACTCACACAGTGACGAGCGGTCATCGGTCCGCTGGTGCGACAGGGGGCAGCAGCCACTCCCCCTGCCACAGGGTCAGTGCCCCGCCCGCCATCAGTACTCGCTCCTCCTGCAATTCCAGCCTGAGATCCCCGCCCCGGGCCGAGATCTGGCGGGCCCGCAATTGCCGTTTGCCGAGCCGCTCGGCCCAGAAGGGCACCAGGGCGCAGTGGTTGGAGCCGGTCACCGGATCCTCGTCCACCCCGACCCAGGGGGCGAAATAGCGGGAGACGAAGTCGTCCTCTCCCCGGCTCGATGGCGCCGTCACCATGATCCCCCGGCCCGGCAGCGCCCGCAGGGCGTGAAAATCGGGGGTGAGCGCGCGGACCGCCTCCTCGCTACCGAGCTCAAGCAGGAACTTGGCCCCGGCCGCCAGGGTTTGCAGCGGCTGGCAGCCAAGAGCCGCCCCAAAGGCAGGGTCCAGCTCAAGGGGCGCCAGGGCAATGCGCGGAAAATCGAGCCAGATCCACTCCCCTTCCCGCCGGGCCAGCAACTCACCGCTGCGGGTCGCGAAGCGGATGGGGAGCTCCCCTGACACCTCCCCCGTCTGCCACAGCACATGGGCCGCCGCCAGGGTGCCATGGCCGCACAAGTCCACCTCCACTTGCGGGGTGAACCAGCGCAACCCGTAATGCCCCTCTCCCAGTTGGGTCAGAAAGGCGCTCTCAGAGAGGTTGAACTCCGCAGCCATGGCCTGCAGCTCGGCGCCGGGCCGCGCTTCCCCCAGCACCACCACGGCGGGGTTGCCTCCGAAGGGGTGATGGCTGAAGGCGTTGACATGATAGAGACGGGACATGGTTGCTCCTTGGGGCATGAGAAATCCCCGGGACAGGGGGCTCGGCAAGGCCATTTTTATATCACGGGCCCCCCCGGGCTGAGATGGATTTTGGCTTTATAAATTCATAAATCGCATAAAGAAGATATTTTTATTCTTTGTTGTTATTCATTACACCCCTTACCCTGACCAAAAATCAGACCATGGAAGACATGTGTGATGCCATTGACAGCCCCCACCCTGAGCCCGCTCTCTGACGAACAGCAGCGCCAGCTCAACCAAGTTCTCACCACCCTCAACACCCAGCAACTGGCCTGGGTCAGCGGTTATCTCTACGGCCTCTCCCAGGCGGGCGTCCAGCCCGTGGCGAGCGCAGGCGCAGAAGTCGCGGCACCCGGCGGCAGCCTGACCATTCTCTACGGCTCCCAGACCGGGAATGCCAAGGGCGTGGCCAGCGCCATCAAGGCCCAGGCCGAGGCCCGCGGCCTGCCGGTGACCCTCACCTCCATGGCGGACTACAAACCCAAGCAGCTCAAGAAAGAGAGCCACCTGCTGGTGGTAGTGAGCACTTACGGGGAGGGGGAGCCCCCCGAGAGCGCCGTCGATCTGTTCGAGCAGCTCAAGAAGGGCAAGGTCGGCAAGCTGGAAGGGCTCAAGTTTGCCGTGCTGGGGCTGGGTGACAGCTCCTATGAGTTCTTCTGCCAGACCGGCAAGGATTTCGATGGCTTCCTCGCCAAGGCAGGGGCCGAGCGCATCCATGAGCTAGCTAGCCTCGATGTGGATTATCAGGATGCCGCCAAGGCCTGGGGCGAGCAGGCCGTTGCGGCGGTCGCCGCCACCCTCTCTGCCGGCGCCGCGACTGCCAGCGTGGCGGGCTCGGTGCAGGCCGCCGTCGGCCACAGCCAGTACAACAAGGAGAACCCCTTCCCCGCCAGACTCTCGGTGAACCAGAAGATCACCGGCCGCGACTCCACCAAGGACATCCGTCACATCGAGATCAACCTGGAAGAGTCCGGCATCACCTATCAACCGGGGGATGCGCTCGGCATCTGGTTCGACAACGACGCCGATCTCGTGGGGGAAGTGCTGGCCCTGACCGGTCTGACCGGTGACGAGGCCACCCCCCATGGCAGCCTGCGCGAGGCGCTGACCCGTCACTACGAACTGACCCGGCTGCACGGGGGCCTGATCACTGGCCTCGCCGAGATCACGGACAACGCGGCGCTCAAAGATCTGGCCGGTGACAAGGCCCAGGTCAACGCCCTGGTGGCCAGCGCCCAGGTGGTGGACGTACTGAAACGCTTCCCGGCTTCCTTGAGTGCCGATCAACTGATCGCACTGCTGCGCCCCCTCACCCCCCGCCTCTACTCCATCGCCTCCGCCCAGAGCGAGGTGGAAGAAGAGGTGCACCTGACCGTCGGCGTGGTGCGCTACCGCCAAGAAGATGGCACAGTGCGAAGCGGCGGCGCCTCCTCCTATCTGGCGGACCGTCTGCCGGAAGATGCCGAGGTCCGGGTGTTCGTGGAGCACAACGACAACTTCCGCCTGCCCGCCAATCCCGACACCCCCGTCATCATGGTGGGCCCGGGCACCGGCATTGCCCCGTTCCGCGCCTTCCTGCAGGAGCGGGAAGCACAGGGGGCAGAGGGCCAGAACTGGCTCTTCTTCGGCAATCCCCACTTCACCCAGGACTTCCTCTATCAGGTGGAGTGGCAGCGTTATGTGAAATCGGGCCTGCTGTCCAAGATCTCCCTGGCCTTCAGCCGGGATCAGGCCAACAAGATTTATGTGCAGGACCGCCTGCGCGAGGCAGGGCTTGATCTCTACCAGTGGCTGGAAGCAGGCGCTCACTTCTATGTGTGTGGCGACGCCAACCACATGGCGAAGGATGTGCAGGAAGCCCTGCTGGAAGTGATTGCGGAACACGGCCACAAGAGCCGTGAGGAAGCAGAAGAGTATCTGAGCGAATTGCGTCGTGCCAAACGTTATCAAAGGGATGTCTATTGATGAGCAAACAACTTATTCCGGGACCGGTCGAAGGGCCGCTGGCTGACAACGAACGCCTCAAGCGCGAGAGCAACTTCCTGCGCGGCACCATCGCCGAAGATCTGCAGGACCCGCTCACCGGCGGCTTCAACGGCGACAACTTCCAGCTGATCCGCTTCCACGGCATGTATCAGCAGGATGACCGCGACATCCGCCCGGAGCGCGCCGCCCAGAAGCTGGAGCCCCTGCACAACGTCATGCTGCGCGCCCGCCTGCCCGGCGGCATCATCACCCCGGCCCAGTGGCAGGTGATCGACAAGTTCGCCGAAGAACACAGCATGTACGGCAGCATCCGCCTGACCACTCGCCAGACCTTCCAGTTCCACGGGGTACTGAAGCGCGACATCAAGCTGATGCACCAGACCCTCAACAGCACAGGTATCGACGCCATCGCCACCGCGGGGGACGTGAACCGCAACGTGCTCTGCACCAGCAACCCGGTGGAGTCCGAGTTGCACCAGGAGGCCTACGAGTGGGCCAAGAAGATCTCCGAGCACCTGCTGCCCAAGACCCGCGCCTACGTGGAAATCTGGCTGGATGGCGAGAAGCTGGGGGGTGACGAGGAGCCGATCCTGGGCTCCAACTACCTGCCGCGCAAATTCAAGACAACCGTGGTCATCCCGCCCCACAACGATGTGGACATCCACGCCAACGATCTCAACTTCGTGGCCATTGCCGAACACGGCAAGCTGGTGGGCTTCAACGTGCTGGTGGGGGGCGGTCTGGCCATGACCCACGGCGACACCACCACCTACCCGCGCAAGGCGAGCGACTTTGGCTTCATTCCGCTCTCCCACGTGCTGGAGGTGGCGGCCGCCGTGGTCAGCACCCAGCGCGACTGGGGCAACCGGGTCAACCGCAAGAACGCCAAGACCAAGTACACCCTTGAACGGGTGGGGGTCGAGGCCTTCAAGGCCGAGGTGGAGAACCGCGCCGGCATCCAGTTCGGGCCGGTTCACCCCTATGAATTCACCAGCCGTGGCGATCGCTTCGGCTGGGTGGAGGGGATCGACGGCAAGCACCACCTGACCCTGTTTATCGAGAACGGCCGCCTGCTGGACTTCCCGGGCAAGCCCCTCAAGACCGGCATGCTGGAGATCGCCAAGGTGCATCAGGGGGACTTCCGCCTCACCGCCAACCAGAACCTCATCATCGCGGGCGTGCCTGCCGGCGAGAAGGCACGCATCGAAGCCCTGGCGCGCCAGTACGGTCTGCTGGATGACGGCGTGAGCGAGCAGCGCAAGCAGTCCATGGCCTGTGTGGCCCTGCCCACCTGCCCCCTGGCGATGGCCGAGGCCGAGCGCATGCTGCCTGCCTTCGTCACCGACATCGAGGGGCTGCTGGCCAAGCACGGCCTGGCGGATGACGCCATCATCTTCCGGGTCACCGGCTGCCCCAACGGCTGCGGCCGCGCCATGCTGGCGGAAGTGGGTCTGGTGGGCAAGGCGCCGGGTCGCTACAACCTGCACCTGGGGGGCAACCTCGAGGGGACCCGCATCCCGCGCCTGCACCTGGAGAACATCACCGAGCCGCAGATCCTGGCCGAACTGGACGCCCTGATCGGCCGCTGGGCGAGCGAACGCAACCCGGACGAGTGCTTCGGCGATTTTGTCATTCGCGCCGGGATCATCGCCCCGGTTATCGACTCCGCGAGGGACTTCTATGCAGCCTGAACAGACTGATACAGCCCGGCTGGCGCGCACCGCCGACGGCCGGCTCGACCTCGACGCCCTCCTGGCCCTGGGCCGGGAGGAGCAGGTCGAGGCGCTGGCCCCCCTCAACCGGGAGCTGGACGCCATGAGCGCCCCCGAGCGGGTGCGCTGGGCCCTGACCAACCTGCCGGGGGAGCATGTGCTGTCGTCGAGTTTCGGTATCCAGGCGGCGCTCATGCTGCACCTGGTGAGCCGCGAGCGGGCCGACGTGCCCGTGGTGCTGACCGACACCGGTTATCTCTTCCCCGAGACCTACCGTTTCATCGACGAGCTGACCGAGCGTCTCGCGCTCAACCTCAAGATCTACCGGGCCGAACTCAGCCCGGCCTGGCAGGAGGCCCGCTTCGGCCTCCTGTGGGAGCAGGGGGTGGAGGGGATCACCCGTTACAACCAGCTCAACAAGGTGGAGCCCATGGACCGCGCCCTGAACGAGCTGGGTGCCCGCACCTGGTTCTCGGGCCTGCGCCGTGAGCAGTCCGGCAGCCGGGGCAAGCTGCCGGTGCTGGCCATCCAGCGCGGTCGCTTCAAGTTCCTGCCGGTGATCGACTGGAGCAACAAGGACGTCTTCTACTACTTCAAGGAGTTCGACCTCCCCTACCACCCCTTGTGGGAGCAGGGTTACCTCTCGGTCGGCGACGTGCACACCACCGCCAAGTGGGAGCCCGGCATGAGCGAGGAGCAGACCCGCTTCTTCGGCCTCAAGCGCGAGTGTGGCCTGCATGAGGAAGGTGGCGAGAGCGACGGCTCCGGCATCTGATCCCCCGGTCCGGCCATGTGCTGCGCCCCGCCCACAAAAAAACGCCCGGCAACTGCCGGGCGTTTTTCTTTGCGCAAAAGGGCGACGTTCCACCCCTCATTACATGGCGGCGGCGCGCGCCTGATTCAGCCAGTCGTTCACCAGCGCCTCGTGGCCCTTGAGCCAGGCATCGGCATGACGTTCCACGTCCGCCGGCTTGTTCTGCCCCTTGTTCATCAGGCCGTTCTGCACGTTGATGTCATTCAGCGGCAGCTTGACGATGGAGAAGAGCTTGGCGGCGGCCGGATTGGCTTCGGCAAACCGCTTGTTGGCAACAATGTGCATGGTGTTCACCGCAAAGCCGTAGTTCTTGCCGTTCGGCAAACGGGTCTTGGCCGCATCCGGGGCATCGGCGGGGACTTCCAGCCACACCACATCCTTGCCCGGCACCAGTTCGCTGCTGAGCCAGTAGGGGGTCCAGGTGTAATAGAGCACCGGCTTGCCGGCCTGGTAGCGAGCCAGGGTATCGGCGATCAGCGCCGCGTAGTTGCCCTGCTTGTGGGCCACCGTGGGGGTCAGACCAAAGGCGTCGAGGTGATGGTTGATCGCCCCCTCGCAGCCCCAGCCGGGGTTGCAACCAATGAGGTCGGCCTTGCCGTCGCCATCCCCGTCAAACAGCGCCGCCACCTCGGGATCCTTGAGCTGGCCCAGGTTGGTGATGCCGTATTGGGTCGCGGTCTTCTTGTCGATGAGGTACCCCTGGGCGGCACCGGCCACATAGGTGCCCTCACGGAAGAACACCTTGTCGCCCCCCGCCTGCTCGTACTTGTTGTCCTGCAGCGGCACCCAGTTGAACGCGAGGAAGGTGCCGTCTCCCTGGGCCACCGAGGCATAAGCCACGTTGTAGTCCACCTCCTGGGCGGGCTGGACATCGTAACCCAGACGCGCCATCAGCTTGCTCACCAGCAGGCTCTGGAAGGCCTCTTCCGGCAAGGAGCTCTGCAGGGGCTGAACGCGAACCCCCTCCCCCGGCAACTCGGCGCTGGCCATGGCGAGCGGGCTCAGCAGTTGGGTACTCAGCAGCAATGTGCCCAGGGTCAATCCTTTGGTGATCGGTCTCATGCATTTACTCCTTTGTAATCGATTTTCTTGTCACGACCGGCCAGGCGCAGCAGCAGGGCGGCGGGGCCGTGCTGATACCAGCGGCCGGTACGGGTGCGATCCGGTTGCCCCATCGCCTGGGTGAGGCGGTCGAGCACGATGGCCAGCAGTACAATGCCGAGGCCGCCGATGGAGGCGAGCCCCATGTCGAGCCGGCCGATGCCGCGCAGCACCATCTGGCCGAGGCCCCCCACCGCGATCATGGAGGCGATCACCACCATGGAGAGCGCCAGCATCAGGGTCTGGTTGACCCCGGCCATGATGGTGGGCATGGCGAGCGGCAGCTGTACCTTGAACAGCAACTGGGAGGGGCTGGCACCGAACGAGTGGGCCGCCTCCACCAGATCCGTGGGCACCTGGCGAATGCCCAGCATGGTGAGCCGGATCATGGGCGGCAGGGCGAAGATGACGGTCACCACCACCCCGGGCACGTTGCCGATGCCAAACAGCATCACGATGGGGATGAGGTAGACGAACGCCGGGGTGGTCTGCATGGCATCCAGCAGCGGCCGGGTCCAGGTGGAGAGCCGCTCGCTGCGGGCCAGCAGGATGCCGGTGGGCAACCCCAGCAGCACACAGAAGAACAGCGAGGTCAGCACCAGGGACAGGGTCACCATGGCATCGGACCAGGCCCCGATGAGCCCGATCCCCACAAGAGACGCGAGCGTGCCGAGCGCCATGCGGCCGTTCACCAGTTGCCAGGCAAGCAGGGCCAGGAGCCCCATCATCAGGGTGGAGGGCACCGTCTGCAGCAGATGGGTCATGGCGTTCAGGGTCAGCTCCACCGGTGCGCGGATCAGCTGGAACAGCGGCCGCAGGTTCTCCACCAGCCAGCCGATGCCCCCTTCCACCCAGGTATCCAGCGGCACCAGCGCCTGCTGGAAAGGATCCAGCCAGTCGATGGCGGTTGTGGTGTCGGCGGCTTCGATCTGGTTCTGCCAGTCGGTGGCCTGGGTGTCGGTACTGCCCCAGGGATCGGACACCTCGGTGGACGCAGGCGCGCTCCAGGGGTCTGCCGCCACCTCATCGGCCCGCAGGGAAGGGCTCGCCAGCAGCACCAGGGCCAGCAGCCCGCTCAGCAAGAAATGGGGATTCATCAGCTTCATGCCGGGGTACTCCTGTCCAGGGTGTTGAGCAGATTGGCCTTGGAGATGAGGCCGAGGTAAGTGCCATCCTCCTCGACCACGGGCACCTGACAGGGAGCGGCCGCCACCTGGCTTATCAGTTCATTGAGGGCGGTGTCCGCCAGAATGGGCTGAATGTCCGCCAGCAACGCCTGCTCCAGGCTGCCTTTGGCCCTTACCGCCTGACCGAGCGACTCCACCGAGACGACCCCGAGGAAGCGGCGGCTGCGATCCACCACGTAGCCGAACTCCCGCTCAAGCTCCTTGAGCTGGCGCAGGGCGTTGCCCGGCCCGTCGGTGGTGTGCTTCTTGATGAGGGGCACCTGCTTGCGGCTGGCCACGTCGCGGGCGCTGAACACATGGGCCAGATCCACCCCGCGAAAGAAGGCGCGCACATAGTCGTTGGCGGGCTGGTTGAGGATCTCGTCCGGGGTGCCCACCTGCACCAGCTGGCCATCCTGCATGATGGCGATGCGATCGCCGATGCGCATCGCCTCGTCCAGATCGTGGGAGATGAAGACGATGGTGCGCTGCTGACTGGCCTGCAGCTTGAGCAGCTCGTCCTGCATCTCGGTGCGGATCAGGGGATCCAGCGCGGAGAAAGCTTCGTCCATCAGCAGAATGTCGGGGTCATTGGCAAGGGCCCGGGCCAGCCCGACCCGCTGCTTCATGCCGCCGGAGAGGGCATCCGGATAAGCCTCTATCCACTGCCCCAGCCCCACCTGATGGAGCGCCTGACGGGCGCTCTGCTGGCGCTCCGCCAGCGGTACACCGGCCAGCTCCAGCCCGAAGGCGGTATTTTCCAGCACACTCAGGTGCGGCATCAGGGCGAAAGACTGGAATACCATGCTGATCTTCTTGCGGCGCACCCGGCGCAGCTCGCGCTCCGAGATGGCGGCGATGTCCTCGCCATCGATCAGCACCTGGCCGCGGGTCGGCTCGATCAGCCGGTTGAAGAGACGCACCAGGGTGGACTTGCCCGAACCGGAGAGGCCCATCACCACGAAGATCTCCCCTTCGTTGATGGCCAGATTGACATCCTGGACCCCCAGGGTCTGTCCGGTCTTTTTCAGGATACTGGCGCGATCATGCCCTTTCGCCAGCAATTTGAACGCTTTATCCGGCTGATCGCCGAAGATTTTGTAGAGGGATTTGACCTCGAGTTTGACTGTCATATTGTCCTTTTTTCTTGGCCGACGCCTTGCCTGGCAAACCGTCGAACGTGAGCCAATTACTTTTAACACTAAGCAATTTCACACCCAAACAAAAGAACCAATTGAAGCTGAGCAGGAAAGATTAAATTTAAGCCATTGATTTTTATTAGTTATTTTTATTCATAAAAATCCATTAAATCACGATAAAAACGCCTATAACAGACAGGGCTACCACAGTATCGATGCACTTTCAGCACATTTCATTAATGATTAAAAGGCGTTAGCAGCAGGCAAAAAGAGAGGAAGGGGATGACTGCGCCCATCGGAGCAATGAATGGCCAATTCATTACATAACTAACTATTTTGATGTCACGCATCCCGGTATTGCTTCAGGCACCTTCAACCATGCCGGTTCAGCCCCCTTCTCTTTGCAGCAACAGGGCACAAAAAAGCCCCCTGCTGTCGCAAGGGGCTCTTCATGGCATCAGAGGGCTCAGCGCCGCTGCCAGGTCTCGAAACAGTAGGGATGGGGATTCTTCTCGTCAGGCTGATGTAACTCGCGCTCGATGCACGACCAGTCGCCCTCGTCGAAGGCCGGGAAACGGGTATCCCCCTCCACCGCCAGATCGATGCGGGTCAGATAGAGCCTGTCGGCCCGTGGCAGCAGCTGGCCGTAGAGATGACCGCCCCCGATCACCATCAGCTCCGCGACGTCACTATCCGCCAGCAGGGCCAGTGCGGCCTCCACCGAGTCGATAACCTCCACGCCGTCGGCCCGGTAGTCGGGGTTGCGGCTGATCACCAGGTTGCGGCGCCCGGGCAGCGGTCGTCCGATGGATTCAAAGGTCTTGCGCCCCATCAGCACCGGCTTGCCCAGGGTGACCCGCTTGAAGTGGGCCAGATCCGCCGGCAGGTGCCAGGGCATCTGGTTGTCCAGGCCGATCACCCTATCCTGGGCCATGGCGGCAATCATGGAAATCATCATGGGGTCAACCTCTCGCACCGTCGTCAGATAATGGGGCGGTTACGGTACACGACCAGAGAGGGGATCGCCAAACCGAAACTCAGGGCCCCCACGATAAACAGCGCCTTGAGGCCGTTCTCCACCGCGCTCTGAAGCAGCTCCATGGTCACCCCGGAGATATTGAGCTCCACGATGGCGATCATGGTCTTGAACGCATAGCTGCCCGGGATCATGGGGATGATGGAGGCGACGCTGAACACCGGGCGCGGTGCCAGCAGGCGGCGCGACCAGTAGACACAGACAAAACCGACCGTGGTCGCCGCTGCCAGGGTGGCCCACTCGATGGGCATGCCGTAGTGGATGAGCAGGGTACGCAGGCTGTGGGCCAACGCGCCCCCCATGGCGCAGTATTTCAACATCCGTGGCGGCACGTTGAACAGCATGGCAAAGCCCACCGCCGGAATGGCCGACCAGAAGGCATCCTTGGCCAGCAGCCAGAGCAGTTCCATCATACCTTCCACCCCCAGATACCGGTCACCGACATGGCGAGAATGATCCCTATGGCTGCGCTGATGGTCAGCAGTGTCGCCGTGCCCCAGCGGGCCAGCCCCATGTTGAAGTAACCCTTCACCATGTCGGAGACCGCATTGATGAGCGGGAACCCCGGCACCAGCAGCAACACGCTGGCGGCCATGGCGAGATAGGGTTGTTCGCCCCAGCCGAAGAAGGTGGCGCTGGAAGCGAGCAGGGTGGCGATAAACCCGGTGGCGGCAAAGTTGATGAGGGGGCTGTGGTGATGGCGGGCAATGAGCTGGCGCACCCGCATGGCGACCGAGGCCGAGCAGCAGGTCACCAGGAAGATGGGCCAGTCACCGCCAAACAGCAGGCTGAAGGCACCGCAGGAGAGCCCCACCATGGGCACCACCAGCCAGGGGTGATAGTGGAACGGCGTGATGGCCTCGAGGCGCTGACGTACCTCGCGCGCGCCGATAAGCGACTTTTCCGTCATGATGCAGATGCGCTGGATCTCGCACACCACCTGCATGTTGATGCCGTGCTCCCGTACCCGGCGGGTGGTGGTGACGCAACTGCCCTGGTAGAGACTGGTGAGGACGATGGCGCTGGAAGAGATGGCCATCTCGACGCTCTCCAGCCCGAGCGCCATGCCGAGCCGGACCGTGGTCTGCTCGATGATGCGGCTCTCCGCCCCAAACTGGGCCAGCATCTGGCCCGCCTTGACGATGATCCGGGTGATCTCCGTCTGCTGCTCTCGCGACAGCACCCTTCCTGGTGTGATGCTTCTCATGATCCCTTTGAGTCATAGCAAGATGAAATGTGTCTGGATATTACCCCAAAATAAATACACCTTCATCCATCTCTATCGGACTGCGGGCACTGGTCACTATTATTCAGCCGCCCGGGGAACATTTGCAGCAAATAAAAAACAATTTACCCAACTTGCTTAACAACTTGTTTGAGAAGGGGTGAAACAAATTAATAAATACCCTGTTTTTTTATATCTTGAACAGGGCCGTGAATTATTTCCGTTTCAGATAACTGGAAAACGCTATCACATTATCCGGCAGCGGGGGCTCTGCCATTTCCTGACAAGATTCGTTCTGCAGATCCAGAATGTGCTGGCGCATGGCGTAGACGGAGTCATGCATCATGTTGGCTATCCGGATGCAGCTGTCGAGGTTGTTTCTTGCCAGGCGGCGCTGGCAGTCGATGCGAAATTGCAGACCTCGCAACCGACGTTGCCGCTCTGGCCCCACCTGGGCGATCAAGGTCTCTATCTGCTGGTGCAGCAGCGCGTCGAGTCGCTCCGGCTCGGCCAGCGCCCAGTACTTCAGGGTATCGAAATCAGGCAGCTCCATATACCCTCCTGGCCGGACCTCGCCCATGGAATGGAACGACGCCGGGCCAGGGCCGACGCATGATCATTCTCTGCACAAGTTGATCAAGTCTCGATCAGTTGAACGGCTCCAAGTACGATTTTAATTGTACCTTGCGTTGCCAAGCTGTAAATAGTCGAGATCTTAACCAACT